>CAYOKA010000130.1:0-6303 GCA_964404395.1 uncultured Oscillospiraceae bacterium
ACAATCCCTTTATTTATTTTAGGTTTTAGTATCATAATGGAGGAAAGCATGAAAAAACGGCAATACCCCGTAATTATTACATTTGCAGTACTCATGACAATATTTTGTTTCTTTTCATTGTTCTCGGATAGCGACGGCTTCTCCGCGTTTGAAAACAGAGAGCTGGCGGACAAACCAAGCTTGACTGCAGGCAGCTATTTCAGCGGAGAATTTGAGGAGGATTATGAGAAATATTTACTGGATAATTTTATGTTGAGGGATCTATCCGTTATGGGTTATCAGGCTTATACAAGCGCATTCTTTTTAGATGCCTTTTCGCAAAGTGAAGATGTTTTGATGAGCGTGAATGTAGATGATTTTGTCAGCGCGCCGGAGCAGGCAGCGGGTGAACAATCGATTACAGATGGCCAGGGCGTTGCTAATGAACAGGGCGCAGGCAATAAGCAGGGTCAAGCTAATATACCGGGCGAGGGTAAGCAGCAAGCGGCTAATGTACAGCAAGGCGGCGAGGGGATCATTTCAAACGGAGAACAGCATGGCACAGTAGACAGGCAGGCTGGAGCAGCAGGGGAGCCGGGCATGGGAGAAGGGCAATCCGCAACCGCGCTGTCGGGAGTTGGACAAGCAGGCGCTGGACTGTCAGGATATGACCAGACTAGAGCAGGAAAAACCGGATCTGAGCCGTCGGAGGGGACGCAGCCCTTCGATAGCAATCAGAACCCAGGCGGGGCCAAGAATAACGCTGGCGACGACAATGACCAAGCAGACCAGAAATTGAACAATTCTTTAATCATAGCCGATGACAGAATCATGATGCCCACGGGCACATATGGCCTCAAAAACTTTGGTCGCTTACTTGCAGAAGCGGCGGAGCTGATGCCCCAGGTCAGCTTTTACTCAATCACCGGTCCTACAAGCGCGGCATTTTATGCATCAGAGAAGTACAGCACAGGAAACTATAATCAAAGCAAGGCTGAAGCAATTATCTCAGCCAATGCGAAAGGCGTTAAGGTTGTAAAAGCCTATGACAAATTGAAGGCACACAAGGATGAGGATATATATTTCAGGTCTGATGTCCACTGGACAGCCTTGGGCGCCTACTACGTCTATGAGGCGTTTTGCGAGGCTGCACAAATACAGCCGGCGAGCTTGGGCGGTGATTTTACAATGGATACCTATGAGCCCTTTTTAGGTGGACTATATTCGCAGATATATAAGCTTCCTCAGGCAGCGAGGTTGAAAAGCAACCCTGAACAGCTGGATTATTATATTCCTAAAATCGATCATAAGATGACACTCTACAAAATGGGCAATTTGGAGGCTCCCTATAGTGTTGACAGCATCATCAATACGAATTTTAAAAGCCTGGGCGCATACAAATACTCCTGCTTTGCCTGGGGAGATCAGCGAATCCAAAAAATAGAGTCGGGCAGCACTACAGGTAGAAAGGTTCTGGTTATAAAGGACTCCTATGGCAGTGCCTTAGTGCCCTTTCTTGTGCCAAATTACTCGTCAATCTATGTGGCTGACCCAAAGGGCTTCAACCAGGAGGGCAGTCTGACTTTCGACATAAAGCCACTTATAAAGGATGAAGAAATTGATGATGTGATTTTCTGCTTTTCGATCTACGGGAGCGGGAGATATATAATTCAAAGTACCTTATCAAGCCTGCTCCTCGAATAAAACCTACCGATTGCTTCATCAGCCGGAGAAGTCAGAAGGATACCAGCTTGAGGTGGTAGGCGGATAGACCTTAAAATGCCTTATAAAAGCGAGTTTGCGGCCGGGTCAGAAATACTATGGATGCCCGGAATTATTCCGAGAGGGGCATAACTATTTTGATGGGTCAGAGTTATCCCGGGTGAGTTAGAAATATTATGGATGAGCTAGAATTATTCCGGATAAATCGGGAAGATTGGCCGTTTGGCCGGTTATTTATCTTCCCGGATTATCACAAAGAGATTTAAACAGGTGTCAGAATGCCATGCTCGTTTTACCCTGAAAGAGTTCAGCACTAGTGCTTGCATCGTTCTCACAGGTAATTTCCTCAGTAATAGTAATTTTCATAATTTCATATTCTATCTGCCCGCCTGGTGTTTTAATCGATACCTTGTCACCGACTTGTTTTAAAAGCAAAGCTTTGCCCATAGGTGATAAACATGAGGCTTGACTCATATCTAAAAGAGTTTGATTCTCAAATGGAAGCACAATCTGATAGCTCTCAAATTCCATATCCTCAGCATCTCTTACATCCACTGTACTCCCTATTATTGATATGGGGCAGCTATCTTCAGCGTCCTTTTTCACACGTGCACTCTTGAGGTATTCTTCAATTCCTGCAGTATATTCCCTGAAGAATATTTCGCTATCCATACCTGTTTGTGCATTGTCGGCATAAAAGCTCTTTATAATTGATTCTTTCCTTCCTTCGATCAGCGCAACATGGTTCGTAAGGATTTCAAACATCCTTTCAGACAATACTGTTTTTTGCATTTCCATCCTCCTTTCTAAAGGATTATATATGGGAAAAAATAAATATAACGAGGCAGTGTAGTGAAACGACACTGACCTCGTTGAAACGCCGCTGAAGAAAATAAATTTTTCTATAACCGAAAAATGTATTTTTGAACCAAGGCGTTATAAGAAGACACTTCGCAAGGTCTTTGCAAAATGCCTTCTGAAAATTATCATACCACAAATGTAAACGGCTGTCAATGATGGTTACGGTTACCATTTAATTACATGGTATTTATGATTTCCTTTTCATCCTTCTGGTATTGCAGTAAATAGAGAGAATGGTACATGCCCTTCTTTGCCAGTAGCTCCTGATGATTGCCGGATTCCCTTACTTTGCCCTTGTGCAGCAGGATAATATTGTCCGCATGCTGTATGGTGGAGAGCCTATGGGCAATAACAATGGTCGTGCGGTTTTTGGTGAGCTTGTGCAAAGCGTCCTGTATTAGCAGCTCCGTTTCGGTATCAATATTGGAGGTGGCCTCATCCAGCACCAGTATAGCAGGATTGAAGGCAAGTGCACGCGCAAATGCGAGCAATTGTCTTTGGCCTGAGGAAAGAGTTGAACCGCGCTCCATTACTTCCGCTTCGTAGCCTCCGTGTAAATTGTTGATGAAGCCGTCGGCATTAACATATTCTGCCACTGCTTTGATTTGCTCATCGCTTATGCCTTCCTCATTCAGCCGGATATTATCCTTCAGCTTGCCGCTGAAAAGAAAGACATCCTGCAGCACGACGCCGATATACCTTCTCAAATCATCCTTGTAAATGTCTCGTATGTTGATGCCATCTATCAATATCTCGCCATTCTGGATTTCATATAAGCGGCTGAGCAGGTTGATTATGGACGTCTTGCCGGCACCTGTTGCGCCGACAATGGCAACGGTTTGACCGGCAGGCACCTTGAAGCTTACATCTCTGAGTACCCAATCCTCATTATTGTATGCAAACCATACGTTTTTGAATTCAATATTTCCCTTGAGGGTATCATCCTCGAGATGCACTGTCCCATCGTCCTCTTCCTCGGGGGTATCAAGTATTATAAATATCCTTTCCGAGGCGGCCATTGAGGCTTGAAGAATGTTATACTTCTCCGCAAGGTCGTTGATTGGCTGAAAGAGCATTGAGATATAGTTAATAAAAGAATATAGAATACCGAAGGTAAGAGCGCCATCCAAGACCTTAACACCACCGAACCAGATAAGTAAGGCAAGTGAAAAGGAGGAGAGCATTTCAATAACCGGCCGAAACAGCCCGAAGGTAACAACCTCGTTCATTACCGCTTTTTTATACTCTTCTCCCGTTTTGTTGAATCTATCAAAGCTTTGCTTCTCTCTACTAAACATCTGAATGATTCGCATGCCTGAGATGTTCTCAGAAATGGCAGAATTAATCCTTGCCAGCGCAATACGCACATTTCTGTAAACCTTTCTGATCTTGACCCTAAAAAATATAGTAAGGATTACTACGATAGGCATTACAGCCAGGGCAACAAGAGTGAGTGAAATGTTAAGCCTGAGCATAATTACCACTGTACCGGCCAGCAGCACAAAGTCCTTTAAGAGAGTAACAAGGACGTTGGTATACATATCATTCAGCGTTTCCGTATCACTGGTCACACGAGTAACCAGCCTGCCTATGGGGTTTTTATCAAAATAGGAAAGGGGCAGTTTTTGCATGTGTGAGAAAAGCTTCTGGCGAATATTATATATAATGGACTGGCCTGCGTAGCTTAATACATATATCTGCAGCAGATTGAACAGAAATCCGGCGACCAACAGAATCAAAAAATATATACCCATCCGGTTTAGGGAAGCGCTATCACCGGCTTTAATATAATCATCTATTGTGATACCCATCAAATATGGTCTAATTAGGTCTACGGCTGTTGAAGCAAACAGAAGGAGGACTGCGATAAGAAAAAAGTACCAATACCGGGCTGCAAAGGTCAGTAGCCTCTTCATCAATCGTGAGTCATAAGCCTTTAATTCCAGCTCTTCTTCCTGCAAGACATCACTTTCATATAAGCTGTTGGTTTTCTGAGAATCGTTTTGCTGCCTCTTGCCTTGCTGCTCTATGCCTTGGCGCTCTTTGTTTTCCTGCTCAGTATTCATGTTTTCATGTCTGCTGTTTTTGCCCATATTAATCCGCCCTCTCTATCTCATCGGCCAGAAGCTGTCTTGTGTGCAGACTATGGTAGTAGCCGCCCAGCTCAAGCAATGATGTGTGAGTACCTCGCTCAATGATCTGTCCATCGTCCAATACAATTATTTCGTCCGCATCCTTTACCGCAGATATTCTGTGGGAAACAATAATGCTGGTGCGCTGCTTCATCAGCTTCTTTAGATCACCCAGGATACTTTCCTCTGTTTTTGCATCAACAGCCGAAAGGCAGTCGTCTAATATCAGAATAGAAGGAGAACCCAGCACAGCTCTTGCAATAGCAACACGCTGTTTTTGACCGCCTGACAACGTAACTCCCCTTTCGCCGACTATGGTGTCGAATTGCCCGGGAAATTCCATAATATTATCATATAGCCTTGCAATCCTGGAGGCATTTTCAACCTCCTCCATGCTGAAGTCCCGGTAGAAATCGATATTGTTGCCTATAGTATCTGAGAACAAAAAGGTGTCCTGGGGAACACAGCCGATACTGCTTCTAAGCAGGGACAGTGGGATATCGTTAATGTCTGTGCCGTCCATGAGGAGAGTGCCGGCGGGCACAGATAAAAGTCTTGGGATCAGGTTGACCAATGTGGTTTTGCCGGTGCCGGTGCGTCCGATGATTGCCAGTGTTTTGCCGCTCTCAACAGTGATGTTGATGTTTTTTAGAACAGGGTTTACGGAGCCGGGGTAGGTAAACGATAAGTTCCGGAATTCGATTCGCCCCAGGATTTTGCTTATTACCGGGCTTTCTATCCGGCCCTCAATACCGGCTCCGACTTGGCTTCCAATCCTCTTTTCGTCGTGAGTGACGTTTTTATTTGGTCCGATTTCGTCCGCCTGATAATTGCTACTTTTTCTATCAGCAATCTCCGGCCTTTCGTCCATTATTTTGTTTATTCTCTCAAGCGACACGGAGCCTCGCTGAAAGATGTTAGCTACCCAGCCGAGAGCTGTGATAGGCCATATGAGCAAGCCCAGGTATGAATTGAATGCAACGAAATCTCCTAATGTCAGGGAGCCCTCAATAACCAGAATTCCGCCATACCATAAGGCTATGATAAACGAAAGAGAGGATATAAGCATTACGCTTGGAAACATCATGCTCATAAGTCTGGTAAATTTCAAATTAGCTTCCTTATTTATCTTATTGACAGCTTTAAACTTTTCAATCTCCTTTTGCTCCTGCACGAAGGATTTGACAACCCTTATGCCTGAAAAATTTTCTCTGGCGGTTTCGGTCAGGTTTGAAAAGGCCTCCTGCTGCTTGGTAACAGTGGATTCCATGATTTTCATGAAGAAGAGGACTGTAATCGCCAGTAGTAATAGAGGAGCAAAACAAGCCGCAGTCAGGCGCCAACCGGCGGTAATGAGCATCATTATCAAGGCTGCTATGGGGATCATCAGGCAGTCAATCGCAAAAATGACTCCCTGACCGGTGGCCAGGGTGACATTGTTCATGTCGTTCGTTGCGTGGGCCATAAGGTCGCCGGTCTTGTGAGTGTTGAAGTAATTAGATGATAGCCTTTGCAAATGCGCGTAAAACCTGTTTCTAAAAGAGAGCTCTATGGATCTGGATGCTCCGTACAGCGCATACCTAAATAGAAACCTGAATGTAGCTATGCC
>CAYOKA010000131.1:0-6230 GCA_964404395.1 uncultured Oscillospiraceae bacterium
CTCCTTTAAATATTAATAGTAAATAATTATTCCCCATTATTAATTAAGCTGACCTACTGGATATAATGACCGGATTTGGAGCTACTGGGGAGTTAAGTCCTACATCCAATGCTGCTTGCCTTTTCTTTTTACATGTTTTTATCCACATTATAATATAATGAGTTGAAATTTCCAATATATAACCGTTTTATCCAATGGTTTTGATTACTCGAGAGGGTATTGCCCTTTAGCGGCTAATAACGTAAAATAAATATTGTCAAGTATTATTATTTGTAATTATATAGATACATTATTATATAAAAAATATTTTTGGAGGACTTATTATGAAATACAGAAGATTTGGTAATCTGGATTTTAAAGGTTCCGCCCTGGGGTTTGGTACAATGCGGCTTCCGACTATAGCTAATGCTTCCGGCGATGGTGGCGCAGTCGATGAGAAGGAAGCCATCAGAATGATTCGGCATGCTATAGATGAGGGTGTAAATTACGTTGATACAGCCTATGCATATCACAGCGGAAAAAGTGAAATTATAACCGGTAAGGCGTTGAAGGACGGCTATAGAAGTAAGGTCGCACTTGCTACAAAGTCACCGGTATGGTTCATTAATAAACCGGAGGATTTTGATAGGCTGTTGGATGAACAGTTGGATAAGCTTGACACGGATTATATCGATTTTTATCTTCTTCATTCTCTTGACAAAGGCAAGTGGAGGGATACTATCTTGAAGTATAACGTGCTCGAGCGTGCAGAGACTGCGAAAAATGCCGGTAAAATCAAGCACATTGGTTTCTCCTTCCATGATGATATTGACGTATTTAAGGAAATTGTGGATGGATATGATAAGTGGGAATTTTGCCAGATACAGTACAATTATATGGATATCAACAACCAGGCAGGTACTGAAGGGTTGAAATATGCAGCTTCTAAGGGGCTTGCTGTTGTTATAATGGAGCCTTTGCTAGGTGGAAAGCTTTCGAACCCACCCCAGGATGTCAGGGGAATCATGGATGAAGGAGGGAAAGACTGGAACCCTTCTCGTTGGGCGCTTCAGTGGCTGTGGAGCCAACCGGAGGTTTCTGTGGTGCTCAGTGGTATGAGCAATATGGAGCAGGTAGAAGATAATCTGAATTCTGCTAAGAATTATAATGCGCCTTTGAGTCCGCAGGATATGGATATCATTGAACGCGTACGCAGAAGGTATGAGGAGAGGACAGCAATACCGTGTACTGCCTGCCGTTACTGTATGCCTTGCCCGAATAATGTGGATATTCCAAGAAATTTCGCCATATATAATGACAGTGTTGTTCATGAGGATTTGTCAGGCTCACAAAGAAGCTACCGTAACTTTATGCGGGAGGAGAATAGAGCCGGCGAGTGCATACAGTGCAGAATATGCGAGGATAAATGCCCTCAGAGGATACTAATAAGTGAATGGATGCCAAAGGTTCACGAAGCGTTGAAATAAAAATTAAGTAGTTATGTCAAAAAATATGTTTTTTCTTAGTTTTTTGTAGAATATACCTAGAATTTAATGTGAATTTGCCGAAATATATGTTAGTATGATAGTAGCAGTAGTTACATTTATTAAAATATTTTACAATACAATACATAGCAACCAATAAACGAGCTGCTGCTTATAAGAAGGGGGTGATAACATGAAGTCTACAGGCATAGTAAGGAAAGTTGATGAACTTGGCAGAGTTGTATTGCCAATCGAGTTGAGAAGAACACTAGATATTGCAGAAAAGGATGCACTTGAAATATTTGTTGATGGTGCAAATATTATCTTGAAGAAATATGAGCCTGCGTGCATATTCTGTGGAGATGCTAAGGATGTTATTTACTACAAGGGCAAAAACATTTGTTCAGTTTGCATGAAGGAACTCAAGTCTTAGAAAGCAATCTAGATGGTATATCAGGTTTTGCATAGAGGCAATTTGTGTAACAAGGTTCGCAAGTTGCTTCTATCGTAAAACTTAGCTGAAAAAAATAGTGCTGAAGGTGAAAATGAAGATTAAAAGAGATAAACTCATCATAAAGCATATGTTACAGGTGGTTGGGATAGCCTTAGCAGCGGGACTGATAATGTATTTTGCTGTAACGCGTATTTTAATTGACGATCTTACCAACTCATTGATACGCTTTGCACAGCAAGGGGCAACGACCGTTGAGGCTTATGTATCCGGCCGGATTTCTGAAGCCAAATCAATTGCTGCAAACAGTATTATCAACAATACAAAATTACCATTGGAGCAGCGACTGGAAGAATTGAAAAAACAACTGAAACTAGACATATTCATGAGATTAAGCATTGTAGATCCTGAAGGCCATTCTGTTACGACGGACGGAAGCAGGTTGAATATAAGTGATCGCGAATACTTTATTGAAGCGATGAAGGGGAATTCCTTTGTAACAGATCCTTTTATGAGCCGCGTAGACGGTACGATGATCATAATATTCTCTGTGCCCATACTCAATGATAATGAAGTAGTGGGAGTTTTGAATACAATATATGATGCGGATGTCCTAAGCCTGATGACAGACCGAATCAAGCTGAATGACAGCGGGAGCACTTATATTCTTAATGACCATGGGGTTATTATTGCTAATGATAACAGAGCGCTTGTGTATAACAGGACGAATGATATTGAAAACGCAAAAGTGAATCCTGATCTGAGCCAATTAGCCCGGCTTGAAGAAAAAATGATAGCCGGACAAAAGGGCACAGGAGAGTACCGTTATAATGGCGTAGCAAAATATATGGGATACTGTCCTGTGGGAGACACCGGCTGGTCAATTGCTGTGACTTCATCTAAAAGAGAGGTCTTCAGTCAGCTGAATTCTGTATCGGCTGTACTTGCGGCATTAATTATAGTTGCATCATTTATCATTGCCTTTGTTTTTTCAAGATCCAGAGTTTTGGCGACTGACTTGAAGAATCAAAAGATTAGCACATTGAGAATTGCCGAGTTTATGAATATGTTAGCCATAACAATTAAGCACGACGGTACGATTATGACCCTAAACAGACATGCTGAGGAATGTCTACTGTATTATTCTCAATATGCTTCCGGCAACATCCGCAATATTTATGAACTGCTGTCGGAAGAGGATAAAAGTAAGCTGAGAGGAATCATTTTTGGCTTGAATGGAGATGCCGGCGGCGAGTCCTTTGAGCTTGCTCTTAGGTACGGCGACAGCAGGGTAATCTTTGTATATTGCAGCATAGTCACTGATAAGGAAGACAATGATTTACTCGAAATACAGGGTATTGATATAAGTAAGAGGGTTGAACAGGAAAACAAGCTCCAAAAAAGCTTTATGGAATTGACCCAGGTATACGGTGAGTTAGCTGCATCGGAGGATAGGATAAGGCAGCTGGCATACAGGGATACCCTTACGGGGCTGCCTAACCGCACTGCTCTTTATGATATAGTTAATAAGGTGCTAAGACAGCTTGACAATTCTGATAAATGTGCACTGATTTATTTGGATATGGACAATTTTAAGTATGTTAATGATTCATTCGGCCATTTATCCGGAGACCTGTTGCTGGAAGAAATCGGTAGCAGGCTTAGATCTGCAATCCCGCCTGATGATACTGTCGCCAGATTTGAAGGCGATGAATTTGTCATATTTATTCATAAGTTTCGTACCATTGATGAAATAATTAGCAGAGTAGATACTGTAACCAGAATCTTCAGCGAGCCATTCAAAATAATGAAAAACTCCTTACATGTATCGGTTAGCAGTGGTATTTCGATATACCCGCAGCATGCGGCCACTGCAGAAGAATTAATTAAGAGCTCAGATGTTGCGATGTATCGTGCGAAAAAAGATGGAAAGAACAAGCATATTATTTTTCGGCATGAAATGGACGAAGACTTTTCTGAGCGAATCGATATGGAAAATGGCTTGCGTAGAGCAATCGAAAATGAAGAGTTTCTGCTACATTACCAGCCGCAGCTGGATTTGAAGACAGGAAAGATTATTGGTTTTGAGGCACTGATAAGGTGGATGAGGCCTGATTATGGTCTAATTGCCCCTCTGAAATTCATAGGTTTGGCAGAGGAAACAGGCCTCATAGTAGACATAGGAAGGTGGGTTTTGGAAACTGCCTGTAAATTTATGAAGGAGCTGAACGATACTACGAATAGCAGCTATAAGGTATCTGTCAACATTTCTGTTATTCAGTTGATGCAGGGTGATTTCGTGTCTATGGTTAAGGAAGTCCTGGAAATGACAGGGTTAGCTCCGAGGTTTCTAGATCTGGAATTGACAGAGTCTAAGCTGCTGGAAATGGTAGAGTTGAATATGCAAAAGCTAATAGAATTGCGAAAGTTTGGAGTCCAAATATCCATTGATGATTTTGGGAAGGGTTTTTCTTCACTAAGCTATCTGAAGCAGTTACCTCTAGATTCTCTTAAGATTGATAAGAGCTTTGTTGATGACATACCCGAAAATGACAACAGTATGATAGAATCCATTATTCATATTGGTCATCAAAGGAATCTCGTAGTTGTTGCAGAGGGTGTGGAAAAGCTTGAGCAGGTAGAATTTTTATCTCACTATAAATGTGACAGAGTACAAGGCTTTTATTTTGCAAAGCCTGTTCCTGAGCATGAAGTCAGAAAGCTATTGGAGTAAGAGTTTAGATTAGAACAGTTTTTTTCATATCTGTGTATTAAAAAGTCTAATCCACAGCTTCTTAGCCCTAAATACAGGGTTATGCACAGACTTATCAACATTATCCACAGGGTCATATCCACAAAACGGACGTTCTGAGGATTAATATGAAAAACGAGAATGGGCAAAAAAAGTGGTTAGTCTGGCGACTAACCATGTAAAGGGGGTCAAAATGTATTTTGTGAGGTCACAGTTATTATTGACCCCTTGCTAACCTTTTTATACATTTTTTTTAAAAATATTTACTTTATCTCTAATCTCTGAAACAATAGTTTCTATATGTTTCCTTGAACAATCAATTTCCAGATCGGCATGATTCTTATAGAGAGGCATTCTCTCATTATAGAGCGATGACAGGGACTGATGCCCCTTCATTGCGATTCCGCGTGTCCGGGTGTTTTTCAGTCTGCGTTCCAGCTGGTACATTTTTGTGTTTAGCAAGACGAGGATTCCATTTGTTTTCAGGTGCTTGATTGCAGCCTCGCTATAAACAACGCTGCCACCGGTCGCAATAACAGACTTGTTTACATTGAGGGTGAGAATGACTTTTTCCTCTATTTCTATAAAGGCATCAATACCCTCGGCATCAATCAGCTCCTGAAGATAGCTGTTTTCCTGCTTCTGTATAAGCAAGTCAGTATCGATAAACGGCATTTTCATAGCCTTTGCAAGCAATACACCCACTGTGCTTTTGCCGGCGCCCGGCATTCCTATTAAAACAATGTTTTGGTTATCCATAGCTATACCCGCCACGATTTCATCGATTAGTATTCTACAGCATCCTGCAATACTTTGTGCTGTGCTTATATTGTATCATGAATTAGGTCCCTATTTCAGCAGTACCATTATTTGTATGAAGCAGCCTACCGCGATGGCGGGGGAAAAGTGGAACTTTGCGCCATCCTTTTTATTACCGAAGCTTGTATAGGGCAAGGCCGAATGAGAAAGGTAAATACTTTTTAGGTAAGCAGCTATGTACCTGATCCTTTCCAGTGCATTTTTCCTGGTAAGCATGATTACAAGTGCTATGACACCTCCTGCCAGAAAGGCAAAAACCATTGAGTAGAAAATAAACTCAATACCCATTATGGCGGCAATAGCGCAAAAGAGCTTGATATCACCGGCGCCCAGCATTCTTAGTGCAAACAGGGGGAGGAGGATTAGAACAGGGATAAGGGCAGCCAGAAAAGACGTAAGAAGGCCATGAAGGCCGCTTTGGATGAGGTTGAGGGACAGTCCGGCAACCAAACCTGAGAGCACTACCGGATTGTGAATGCGATAGTTACGAATATCATCAATAATCGCAACAACTAAAACAACAGATAAAATAATATATTCTAACACCATATTTCTTTGCTCCGCTTCACACTAAAACTTGTATGATATTGTTAATATATACCAAATTATAGCAAAAATCAATAAGTCTACTCGATTTGAAACTAAAATGTAATGTGTGAAACGAGGCTGCGCTGTTAAATGCCCCGGCAGAATGCCGATATATATAATGGAATGTACATACCGGAGGTTATTATATTATGAAGCA
>CAYOKA010000132.1:0-6143 GCA_964404395.1 uncultured Oscillospiraceae bacterium
AATCGGGATTGTTCTCTTCAACGATTCCTCTTACTACTCTACGCGCTTCAGTATTCATACCGAAATCCACGCACTGAATTTCTTTAATTATACTGTTACCATCGAGAGTCAGTATGGCAGTCGCATCATCCGTCACAGCCAATAAATCTGTTCTTATGCTATTTACTGTGATTGATGCACTTTCTGCAATCCTAAATGAGGCCTTTTCATTTTTCGACCAATTAAATGACTGATCCCCGGTAATACTGGAAATATCAGGATAATTCATATCAAACAGCTGAATAACATCCAGCACAAAATTGGTTCGATCTACTCCGTTGACCTGAACTGCCAGATATCGTACATCCTTAATATTTGAAATAACAAAAACGTATTTGACTATATTTGAGGTGTCTGTAATATATTGAATTCTGTCTCCGGCCTCAAGCAAATTGCTGTTGCCAAGAATCCCATTCCTTAAGACCACAAGATCACTCTTCGAACCGGTTAATGGTGTACCGGTACTTTCATTCTTTGTACCGGAGGCGTTTGTATGTGCGGAGGTAAAAATGGATGCTGAGCTGCCATTAGCGTTTGTAATGGTAATGTTTTTCCCTAAAACTGCGCTGCCACCGGTGTAATCCTGCGTAGGAGTGATATCCTCTATTATGCCTGAGTTTTTTAAGTAACCCATGGCTCCCAGTACAAAATTCCCAGCGTTCTTCACAATTTGTGCAGCCTGCTCTCTTGTAACAGCCTGTCTGGGGTTAATTCGTCCACCGCTGCCGTTCATAATGCCTTCCCGTAGTATTACCTCGATGTAGGACAGCTTATCCGGATCCACACTTCGCCAATCGGTGTAATTTAGCAGCTCCTGTTGTTGAGAAACAGGCTGTATATCCAGGGTTCTTGCCAGCCAGTAAGCTATCTCCTGCCTCTGCGCGGGACTTTTCCGCCGAAAACTTTCATCTGTAAGTGTGGCCTGGTCTGCATTGAAAGCATCTGCAAGATTTTGCGGAGAAATCAATCCATCACTCATTGCCAATTGCAAAAACCCATCATACCATACTTCCTGTGAATCGGATTTTTTGTCTGTCGCAGGGCGTGCGTTGTTAATAGCTATGCCCAGCTCCTGTGCTTCGGCTTCTCTCCCCACCGCCCTGTAGGCAAGGGCGATAGCCTCCTCCTTTGTCAGGGGGACGGTTCTCCCAAATCGCCCGTATGCTACTCCCTTTAGAATACTAAGAGCCCCAACCTCATATATGGCGTTTTGGGACCATATATTTCTGCCGACATCGGCATAGTTCAGATTCCTCAAAATCGTCTCGGCTCCAGCATCGCCATAGTATACTATATCCGCTTCTTCGGCGGCATTGGCAACATTCTCGGGGTGAAACCCAAAAACAAGTGTAATACACAAAATCACTAATACTATTTTAAATCTTCCATTAAATCCTCGTAATATCTGCAATGCGAACTTCCTTCCTGTTTATAGTTCATACCTGATTATTTGCGTAAATAAAATAAACCGATATATCCCAAGTATTAATACCTGTTATTTATATCGGTCTAAAAACTGCTAATATTAACATTTAGCTTGCTATGTTTACTTTAAATTTGTATTACAAATCCTCGTTTACAGTAATATTTTTGAGAACTGTCCCCACATCGGAGAAATGTCCCCGCAGGAGAACCGTCCCCCTACGCCGAATCGATTCTCATCATTTTACATTCTTTCAGGTGCGCCAATACTCAAGATGTCCAGAACATTTTTTATTACAACTTGAGCTGATGAAACCAAAACAAGCCTTGCTTTCATCAATTCTTCCTCCTCACCTTTGACCCTACATGCGTTGTAAAAACTGTGGAAAAGCGATGCAACATCAGTTACATATCTTGTGAGCCTGCTAGGTTCCAGTGTCTGTGCTGATATTCTGATTTCATCGGGGAATTCCGCAATTTTCTTAATGAGCTCAATTTCCTCAGGCGCTGTAAGCCTAGTCAACTCCACTTCATTAGCAGACGGAACCTTAACGCCCTCACTTTCAATTAAGCGCAGCATAGAACAAATTCTTGCATGCGCATATTGCACATAATAAACCGGATTCTCGTTAGATTGCTTTATTGCCAGGTCAAGGTCAAAATCCAAATGACTGCCTGATGCCTTTGTGTTAAAAATAAAACGAGCCGCATCTCTTCCCACATCTTCTAAAAGGTCGTCAAGAGAAATTGCCCTGCCCGTTCTCTTGGCCATCCTTGCCACATCTCCGTCTTTAAATAGCCTGACGAGCTGAAAAACCACAATGTCCAATTTAGCTGGGTCAACTCCGATTGCTTCTACCGCTGCCTTCATCCTGGCAACATGACCATGGTGGTCGGCGCCAAGTAGATCTATTACCCGGTCAAAACCACGTTTCTGGTATTTATTTCTGTGATAGGCTATGTCCGATGCAAAATATGTTGGTAACCCATTGTTCCTTACAATAACCTCATCCTTTTCAACTCCGAACTGCGTTGCTTTAAACCATTCGGCGCCGTCCTTTTCGATAACAAGCCCCTTATCTCTCAGATACTTCAGTGTTTCTTCCAATTCACCGCTGTCATACAGTGACTGTTCGGAAAACCACACGTCATATTTAATGCCATATGACTCCAACCCTTTTCTAATCCGCTCCAGATTCTTAGGCAAGGCATAATCAACCAGCTTCTTGCGCCTTTCACCAGGGTCCGCGTCAAGCAGCCAATCCCCATGCTGTTCAATATAGGCCTTCATATGATCGATAATATCCTCGCCTTGATAGCCATCTTCGGGAAATTCGACTGCATCCTCGCCCTTCAGTAGCTGAATATATCTAGCTTCCAAGGAAATGCCAAACTTTTCAATTTGGTTCCCTGCATCATTGACATAGAACTCCCTTGTCACGTCATAACCGGCCGCCTGTAGCACACCTGCAATACAATCACCCAGCGCACCACCCCTGGCATTACCCATGTGAAGCGTCCCCGTCGGATTTGCACTAACAAACTCAACCATAACCTTTTCCCCATGACCAATATCAATCCTGCCGTAGTCGTCCCGTTCGCGATCTACTATCTTCAAAGTGTCGTATAACCAAGACTTATGCAAATAAAAATTAATGAAACCAGGTCCGGCACTTTCTGCTTTTTCAATATAAGTATTTGAGAAGTCCATGTTTGCAATAAGTATGGCCGCTGTTTGCACAGGTGATTTCTTGACTTGTCTAGCCAACTGCATAGCAATGTTGGTAGAGAACTCACCATGCTCCTTCTCTTTCGGAGTTTCTACCGCAATATCGTCAATCGTTGACTGTGTCAACTCGCCTTTACCAACTGCCAACTGAAGTGCATTTTTAATTACATTCCTGACCTGTCCCCTTAAGTCTTCTGTAATATTTGTCATCCGATTGCCCTGCCTCTCTTATTGACAAGTGAAAGTCATTTTCACCCGTATCATTATTGTCAATTTCCAACTGATACCCGACACGGATTTCCCCTCCGTTGTCATCTATTTTTACATCCACTGCATTAGCAAGCACACCAATGGTAAATGCACCATATTCAGTATCGTAATAGGAGATGTGCTTCTGGCCTCGTTGGAAAACAAACTGAGAATTGACTGAACCAACTCTCATAAGCGTAACTACTCCGTCCAGTACTTTCAGCGTTGTTTTCGTTCCACTCATGCCAGTAATGTCGCTTTCATCATATGTTACATAATACGCTTCATCTTCCTTGTAATACTTACCTTCAGTGACCAACTCCAATATGTTTGAATTATCATCATCAGCAGTCTGCGTGCCTTTAACTGAGATTATTACATTTTTATCCATAACAACACGCACCTTTCTGCGTATAAAAAACGCATTTCATTAACCATCCTAATAGCCACTCCCACAACTTAAATACCATCCTCTATACTTCCAATATTTCTTCAACATAGAACCGTCTCCCTAATTGGAGAACCGTCCCCCTTAATTAATCAATATTTCTCAATGTCAACCTTCTGTGCAGAGTTCACCTCCCAACCAAGAATAGTACTGCACAATGGTTCGAATTTCTCAACACTGTCGCTGGTGTAGTAACGGTATACTGGTGCATGAAGCTCACTCCTCTGAATATTGTTATCAAAAACCATCTTTTTTACAACCCGTGCAACTTCCAGTGCAGAGCTAACTAACTTAACCTCTTCACCCATGACTTTCCTAATAGTACCGTACAACAGTGGATAATGTGTACATCCGAGTACCAGCGTGTCGACTCCTGTTCGCTTGAGCGGTGTCAAATATTCCTGTGCTACACGCAAAGTGATGTCATTTCCCCACCACTCCTGTCCCTCCTCAACCAAGGGTACAAAAAGCGGACATGCTCTCTGATATATTTCGATACTTTTATCAAGCTTCATAATAGCCTTATGATATGCGCCACTGTTTATCGTTGCACTAGTTCCGATTATACCAAGCTTCTTTTTCCCCGTTTCTGCCACAGCTGTCGATGCTCCTGCTCCAATTACTTCTATCATAGGCACATGAAGCGCCTCTTTTACAACATCAAAGCTATATGCGCTCATGGTGTTGCAAGCCATAACCACCATCTTTATATCGTGGCTCATCAGAAAACGTATATCTTGTAGTGTATACTTGATGATGGTTTCCTTCGATTTAGTTCCATATGGGGCTCGACCACTGTCGCCAAAGTAAATTATACTCTCGCCCGGCATATGCTTCGCAATCTCCTTAAAGACGGTAAGGCCACCAAGTCCCGAGTCAAATACTCCTATTGCCCTATTGTCCATACTAAATATTACCCCCGAATGTAATCATTAAAACGGCGCTAATAACCCGTATCAATAATTGCAGTATCCTATATTTCTCTTTGACTGTCTGCATGCCGCTCTAGGGCCAATTCAATCAACCTCTCAATCAGCTTGCTATATGGTAAGCCGGATGCCGCCCATAGCTTAGAATACATACTAATCTGTGTAAACCCTGGCATAGTGTTGATTTCATTAATACAGATTTCATTATTCTCTTTCCGAACAAAAAAGTCAACTCTTGCCAATCCCGAACAGTCCAATGCCTTAAATGCCTTTATGGAATAATTCCTAATAGTTTCTATGATTTCCGGAGACAGTCTTGCAGGAATGATTACTTCAGAACTGTCCCCACTCAAATATTTTGCCTCATAGTCATAAAACTCATTACATGGTATCACTTGACCGACCGTTGATGCAATAGGATCATCATTCCCCAATACGGCACATTCAGCCTCCCAGCCATCAATGAACTCTTCAGCCAAAATACGTCTGTCATATCTGGCGGCTAATTGCAGTGCCGCTACAAGCTCAACACGGTCGTATGCCTTGCTTACTCCAACCGAAGAGCCTGCATTGGATGGCTTGATAAAGCATGGATATGTCAAAGCTTTTTCTATTTCGGAAATAACAGAATCCATGTCGCGACTAAGCTGTTTCCTATGATACACAAGATATTTCCCCTGCGGCAAGGCCTCCTTCTCAAAGACGATTTTCGCATAGGCCTTATCCATAGCTAACGCTGAGCTCAACACCCCGCAACCAACGTATGGTATGCCAGTCAGCTCAAAAAGCCCTTGAATTGTTCCATCTTCACCGTTGCAACCGTGCAAAACTGGAAAAACCACATCAATCTTTTTATTGCCTTCTTCCGCCTTCGCTATAGCAGCGCCTGCAGTTAATAAAGCCTGCTGCGGTTGTTGCTCGGATTCCGCCAGGGCTTGCCATTCTCCTGTTCCGAGTAAATTAGTTGGTCCATCATAAGAAAGCCACCGGCCATCCTTAGTAATGCCAACCATAGCAACGTCAAACTTATCCTGATCAATATTTCTTATGACCGCTTCTGCCGAAAACCTAGAAACTTCATGCTCTGAAGATTGTCCGCCAAAAACAACTGCAATTCTCTTCTTATCTCCCATTGTCATCTACCACCCGCAATAATATCGTCCACTACCTGTTTAAATATATATTGTATATTCTACTATTTAAGTACATTAACTTCAACTGTCATGTCATGGGGACGGTTCTCAAAAACGTGTGTCATGGGGACGGTTCTCTGGTAAGCGTCAAATCTGCCCTCACATAGAATTAGGGGCTAAAAAGTAATACAATC
>CAYOKA010000133.1:0-6070 GCA_964404395.1 uncultured Oscillospiraceae bacterium
GGAGGAATAATTGGATTATGTGCAAGCTTATAATTAACTCGATACTTATACTTGGTATGTTACTTCTGAGCTCTTGTTCATTGGGAAATTCAAGAACAGAAATGCTTAACAGAGATAGTGATGATACAAAAGCAAATGCACGCTTGGATCAGATAATTGAAACCATTAAAAATAAGGACAAGGAAAATTTGAAAGCTTTATTTTCTGAAAAAGCATTGAGTGAAGTAGATGATTTTGATGGCAGTATGAATGACTTGTTAGATTTTTTTCAAGGTGAAGTTGAATCATGGGAAAAATCAAGTGGCCCAACTGTGTTTGAATCAAATGACCATGGGCATGTAAAAAAAGAAGTCAGTTCATACTATTATGTTAACACCGACGAAGAAAAATACTTCTTTTTGCTAAAAGATTATCCGGTTGATACAGATCACTCTGATAATGTTGGCCTTTATTTGCTCTTGGTAGTAAAAGCAGAAGATAGAGAAAAAATATATGATGGTAGCCAAAAAATATTATATGATGGCAAAAAAAAGATATCACATGCTGGGATATTTTTACCACTAAAATAAAAAAGTATAGCACATAGCTGCCATTAACTGTAGGAAATCCTTACTGGCAGATTTTGCTTCGGCGAGGTTTGATATATTTCAGCTTTGCCGGAATTATCCAAAACGGCATGGGTCACAGGGGGACGTTTTTGTCGTGTCATTGTTCTCCCTCTGCGCCCCAGTATTTGGGAGACCCAGTCCTGGGTATCAGCCGGTCAGGCAGCTGAGGAATTGTGGAATCCAAAAGGGAGTGTCACACTAAAAATCAATGATAGTGCCGGAAGGCTTAAGGCGGTAAAAGACGGCAATGTAGCAGAATATACCGTATATACCTATGATGGGAATGGGAACAGAACCGGCATCACATATCCGGACGGCGCAACCGAAGCATATGAGTACTATCAGGACAATCTGCTCAAAAAGCTCACCAACAAAACCGTAGATGGTGCAACCCAGTATGCCCAGGAGATAGTTGAAAACGTAGGCTACTATGAATATAACGTGTGGAACCAGATGACCAAGTCGACCTCGAATAACAGTTAAATAGTACCATGCAGAAGCGCTTCGGAAAGAAATTTACTGATATTTTGCGCAAAATTTTGAGTATGGGACTGAAAAATACAATAATTATGCATTATGTTAACTGATTCAGTGGGTTTTGAGGCGAATTCCGGCCCCTAATCAAAAATTTGCGCAAAAAGTTGAGTTATTTTATGAAAGAATACTTGAGCCACTTTTCAGCTGCCAGATGGTGGAATATTCCGTATATAAACGAGATTGTTGGGTCCGAAGCTACAGTTGCCAACTCGGCTGATATCACTGTGTCTGAGCACAATGCACGAATTCGCAAAAACGGTAAGCGAGCCCACTCATGTGAGCTCGCCCTTCCAGCTGGGGCGATAACAAGACGAAATGGCAGCTGCCGGTACTTGACCAGCCGAATTAATTATTCGCCCTTTATTCCTCCAGTATTTCTACCATAACTTCCTTAATAATGACCGGGTTGGCTCTGCCGGAGGTCTTTTTCATGGTCTGACCCACCAGCGCCTGAAGTGCAGCGGTTTTACCCTTTCTGTAGTCCGCTGCCAGCTTGGGTTGCTCATTGATAACCTGAGCCGCGATCTCCCTGAGCTCATCCTTATCGTTAATCTGTTCCAGTCCCTCTTTTCGAACCAGCTCAACCGGATCCTGATCCTTTTCCCACAGCATGTTAAGCACCTTTTTACTTGTGCTGCTGTTTACCTTCCCATCGCCTGTCAATTGAACAAGCCCTGCAAAATTTGCTGCTGAAATGGGAATATCAATCTCATCCTGAGCTAGCAGGCGCATAACCTCTGTCTGAATAAGGTTCGCAGCAAGCACCGGATAATCAGTATTTTCCACAACGGCTTCAAAGTAGTCGGATATTTCCTTTTGCATCGTTATCTGCTCAGCCGCATAGGGCGTCATTTCATATTGCTTCACATACTCCTGCTTTCGCTGATCCGGAAGTACCGGGATTTTGCTGCTCAGATCCTTAAGCCTCTCCGGCGAAATACGGATGGGGGCAAGGTCTGGGTCAGGGAAATAGCGATAATCATCCGCATCCTCCTTGCTGCGCATGGAGAAAGTCTTTCCAGACTGCTGGTCAAAGCGCCTTGTTTCCTGCACAATGGCTTCACCGGCCTCCACAGCTTCCACCTGACGCTTAAATTCATATTCAATGGCCTTCATAATAAATTGAAAACTATTGAGATTTTTCATTTCCGTGCGTGTGCCTAGAGCGGTCTCGCCTCTTTTGCGTACGGAGAGATTCACGTCACAGCGCATGGAGCCCTCGTTCATTTTGCAGTCGGAGACACCTGTATAGAGAATAATAGCCCGCAGCTTTTGCAGATATGCGTTAGCTTCCTCTGCCGAGCGAATATCCGGCTCCGAAACGATCTCAATCAAGGGAACCCCGCCCCGGTTGCAATCAATGAAGGTGCCCTTGCCATCCTCATGAATCAGCTTACCCGCATCCTCCTCAATATGAATGCGGTTAATGCCGATGCGTTTAGCGTCGCCCTTTTCAGTTTCAATATCGATATAACCATTCTGACAAAGGGGCAGCTCAAATTGTGAAATCTGATATGCCTTTGCTAAATCGGGATAAAAGTAGTTTTTTCGGTCTTCTATCGAAAAGGTCGTTATTTGACAGTTGGTAGCTAAGCCCGCCATAATTGCATAATTGACTGCCTGCTCATTGAGCACGGGGAGCGTGCCGGGCATGCCCAGGCACACCGGGCAGCATTGAGTATTCGGCTCGGCTCCAAAGGTTGTCGGGCAATTGCAGAAGAGCTTGGTGGCTGTTTTTAGCTCTACATGCACCTCGAGACCGATGACCATTTCATAATTTGCTATTGATGCCATTACTATTTTCCCCCCTTCATGCTCTGTTCGTATGCATATGCTGTACGGTACAAGGTCGCCTCGCTGAAGGCCTTGCCTATAAGCTGCATTCCAATGGGCAGCCCTTGAGGGTCCTTACCGCAGGGTATGGCCAGGGATGGAAGACCTGCTAAATTGGCCGGGATCGTAAAAATGTTATCCTGGTAGGCCTCAAGTGGCTTTCCGGCCTTTTCTCTCAGCTTGTATGCCGTCGTTTGGGATACAGGTGAAAGAATAATGTCAAAGCGCTCAAAAATAGCATTCAGGTCGCCTGTGATTAATGTACGAGCCTGCAAGGCTTTCTTATAATATGCATCGTAGTTCTCTGCGCTAAGGACAAAGTTCCCAAGCATGATACGGCGCTTTACTTCTCTGCCGAAGCCCTCGGTTCTGGTCTTCTTGTAGAGCTGGTCGATATCTTCATAGCCCTGTGCGCAATAGCCATATTTCACGCCATCAAATCGAGCCAGATTGGAGGAGGCCTCCGCACTGGAGATGACACAATAGGCGGGTAGCGCGTACTGCAGATTGGGAAGAGAAACCTCATCCACATGTGCGCCAAGCTCTTCATATAGCTTGGCCGCATCCAGTACAGCCCTCCTGATATCGGCGGATACTTTTTCGGAAAAGTACTCCTTGGGTAGCGCTATTCGCAGGCCATTTACCCCGCCTTCAATGCTGGAAGTAAAATCGCTGTCAGAATGAGCAACAGACGTAGAATCGAGGGGATCCTGTCCAATAAGTGCATTGAGCACCAGCGCAGAATCACGAACATCCTTTGTCAGCGGACCGATTTGATCGAGAGAGGAGGCGAATGCGACTAAGCCATAACGAGAAACTGCTCCATAGGTAGGCTTCATTCCGACAACGCCGCAAAATGAGGCCGGCTGTCGAACAGAGCCACCTGTATCAGTACCCAGCGTAAAGGCTGCCTCATTTGCTGCTACAGCAGCAGAGGAGCCTCCTGAGCTGCCTCCCGGCACGCGATCCAGATTTATGGGGTTTCGGGTTTTTTTAAAATAGGAATTCTCCGTGGTGGATCCCATGGCGAATTCGTCCATGTTCATTTTCCCCAGTGTGATTACCTGCTGTGCCGCCAGCTTTTCCATAACTGTAGCATTATAAGGAGGAACGAAGCTCTCCAGCATTTTTGATGCGCAGGTGGTGGGAATGCCTGCTGTGCAGATGTTATCCTTTATTCCCGCAGGAATGCCTGCCAGCGCAGGCAACTGTTGCCCTGCGGCACGCAGCTTATCCACACTGTCAGCCTGTTGCCGGGCCAAATCTGCGGTAATAGTAATATAAGCCTGTATATCAGGTTCTTTTGATGAAATCTGCTTAAGATATGCTTCAACCAGCTCAGCGGAGGAAACCGATTTTTCCTGTAAAAGCTGAGACAATTGGGAAACGGTCATCCCCGTAATGGACTCTGTTGTTTGTATGGCAGCATTTTCAACTGTTTTTCCTTTTGTCTTTTCTATAGACATTTGCGCTCCTCCTTTCCTATTCTACAATCTGCGGCACGAAAATATACCCGTCCTGCTTTTGGGGCGTATTTTCCAAGAGCTCTTCCCGAGTAAAGGCCACTTTGGGAATGTCCGGCCTGAAAACATTTTCTTTCTTCACTATATGAAATGTTGCAGGAATATCGGTGGTATCCAGCCGGCTCAGTTGCCCGGCAAAAGAGATAATATCCTGCATATCACTCTCCATAGAGGCCTTTTCGTCATCATCCAGATAAAGCATTGAATGGGAGGCCAGGTTGTCCATATTAATGGAGGGCAGAGATTTGTTTTTTGAGCTTTGTACTGTGCCCGCTTCCCCCTGCGTTATATTTAGACCCAGTATTTCGAGCTGGGACTGATCAACTGTGGCGGGGGCATCAGTCATAACGCAGGACCCGTCCTTCATCTTCGGGAAGGCAATGATATCACGCAAGGAGTCCGCACCGGTCATCAGCATAACGAGACGGTCAAGGCCAAAGGCAAAGCCGCCGTGGGGCGGTGTCCCATACTGGAAGGCATCAATCATGAAGCCAAAGCGTTCCTTTGCTTCATCCGGGGTAAAGCCCAGCGCCTCAAACATTTTTTGCTGAATTTCCCCTTTATGAATACGAATGCTGCCGCTGCCCAGCTCAACGCCGTTGAGCACCAGATCATATGCCTGTGAGCGAACTCTTGCAGGATCGCTGGTCAGATAGGGGATATCCTCCGGATAGGGCATTGTGAAGGGGTGATGGGTAGCAATATAACGTTTTTCTTCCTCGGAATATTCAAACTGGGGGAAGCTGGTGACGAATAATAGCTTGTAATCGTCGGCGCGACGAAGCTTCAGCATGTCTGCCAAATACAAACGCAGCCCGCCCATGGTGCGGCATACTGTGCTGTACTTGTCGGCACAAAATAGAATAAAATCGCCGGGCTTACCATCTACAGCTTCTAATAAATTATTCATTTCCTGGTGGCTAAAGTATTTTGTCAGGACTGAATATAGCTCTCCATCTTCCCTGATAGCGATCCAGGCCATTCCCTTTGCACCAAAGGAGATTGCCTTTTGCGTAAGATCATCAATAGTGCTTCGGGTCAGGTCGGCGCAGCCTTTGGCGTTGATGGCGCGAATAAGTCCGCCGCTTTTTATTTCTTTGTTAAAGACTGAAAAACCGCAGTTGTGCATTAAGTCTGTAACGTCAATAATGAGTAAATCGAATCGAAGATCCGGCTTGTCGCTGCCGTATTTGTCCATGGCTTCCTTCCAGGTCAAGCGGGGAAAGGCCTCATTTATCTCGATCCCCTTTATTGTTTTGAAGAGGTGCTTAAAGAGCTTCTCCAGATGCTGCAGTATGTCTTCCTGATCAACAAAGGACATTTCCAAATCCACCTGGGTGAACTCCGGCTGGCGGTCGGCACGCAGGTCCTCATCACGGAAGCAGCGGGCGATCTGATAATATTTGTCGATTCCGCCTACCATCAAAAGCTGCTTGAAAATCTGAGGCGATTGCGGCAGGGCATAAAATGTTCCCGGATGCACGCGGCTGGGAACAAGGTAGTCGCGAGCTCCCTCCGGCGTGCTCTTTGTGAGAATGGGCGTTTCTACCTCAATGAAACCTTCCTTGT
>CAYOKA010000134.1:0-6023 GCA_964404395.1 uncultured Oscillospiraceae bacterium
GCATCATAGAACGGACTGCTTCATCCACCGTAGGCAATCGCCAGATATTCTGCTCTTCCTTCATAATCACAGTTCCATCTTCCGATAGATATTTGCAAATTCTCTGGGCCTCATCCCATGATATCCCCTGGTCGGGCCAACTAGGTCCTCTTGGCGCCCAGGTCAATATTAAACCATTGCCTTGTACAGTTCTCATTCCGAAATCATTATCGTTGAACCTTTTTGAAACCTTTATCCCTTGTGGTATTGAAACAACCAGAATAATTATCAGAGGCAGGCCAATAAGCAGTTTATAAGCCCATTTCTTTGGCCTTGGTTCTCCAAAATAATAGACAAAGCCAAGAGCGATTATTGGAATTACAATCATTAATCCTATAACACTGAAGGTAGCTCCCGAAAAAAACCAATAACTGAACACAGCCGTAATAAAATGCAATACCAGCCCTATTTTCTTCCACTTCAGAATAATAACAGCCAGTGACACAAAGATTATCGTGAACAATAAGTACTGAAAAAACAACATGAACAGGTTCTCCCATATAGAAGTGGAATACCATCCTTCATGGAAGTTCTCAATTGCTCCCCAATAAGCCCAAACGCTTGAGAATATAGTTGTGATGGAAACACCTATCCATCCGATGATTGATTTTTTATCCTTTTTCAAAACTCCACCTACATTTATTTTGCAATGTAATTTTATACCTATTACATTATTTATTCAACATATTTTAATTATCACGTATATTATATTTCCGCCATCACCGATTGCCGCATAGATTTTGCCTTTTTCATAGATAACCCACCAAAGATGTCCATATGACATGTTCCCAAATCTTTCGTCCAAAGATGTATACGCAGTGGTCATTTCCTCTATCCATTTCTTCGATACAATTTGTTTCCCGTTATAAACACCATCCTGAGAGCACATTTGACCAATTTTCGCCAAATCTGTAGCAATCTATCCAATACATGGTAAATCATGCGTAGTGAGCATTGCGCTGCGGGGTGCGAGACTATCTACTTAAACCACTCAATGACCATAAAATCGCAGAAACCATAAACAGTATTGCCGATGAGTTGGATATGCAGTCATCTTCGCGTACTGACGAGCCCCTACAGCTCGATGAAGCTGTTCCAATGGCAAGAAATGCGTTGGTAGAGGCCGCAGTCGATTACATACATGAGCATTATAACGACACAATAAGCCTTGATATTTTAGCTGAGCATTTAGGTATATCGTCAAATTATCTTAGCGAAATTTTTCACAAAATGATAGGGCAGTCCTATTCCAAGTATCTTACTAATGTTCGGATGGAAAGAGCAGTAGCTCTCATGAGAGCACGACCCGACATGCGGATATACCAAATATCGGAGAGGTCTGGATTTATTTCGGATAAGCACTTTTCCACTGTGTTCAAGCGTTATTATCAAAGGACACCTGCAGAGTATATGGCACTACTAGCGGCAGAGGATAGGAAAACGGAGATTTAAATCGCTATGATCGTCGGTACATCACAAACATAGTTCTAATCGAATGTCAAGATTTATATAGCAAGGGTCTTTTGCGAAAGTTTTAGCATCGATGGATGGTTTTGCAATTAATGGGCACTTTATTGCAATAGAATCCTGAACCGATTGACATAATAGAGCATAAGAATCAATTATTAACGCTTCAATTAATAAAAACTGGCTGTAACACTAAAATAGGTGCCCATTAATTGAAAATTCAGCCATCTAATGAAGAAATCATTCGCATAGGTGAGGTTTTATCTGCTAACAGCTTGACTGTTTTAGAAGCCGAACACCAATTGTGTTTTGGACAAAAGAAGTAAATCTTTCTAAACTACGTCTTTTGAGCACTCCATTTCCTCATTTCACTTCATGTCCTTTGAAACTTTTCACGGCCAGGGCACTTTAAATCGGGGTTTGCCATTTCGTTTGGATTCCATCTGCAGTAATTCTTGCAGTGCAGACACTGTCCATATGGCTCATCATTTATAATGTGTCCGGCAAAGCCCGGATCCACCAGGCTTGCTTTACCAACATCTATAATGTCTATTCCAGTATTTAATGCATTGATGGCATCTTCCTTGCTATTGATATTATGAACTCCGAAGACGGGCATATCCGGTAGTTCCTTTTTTATACACATAGCACCATACACTGCAGGTGAACATAGGAAATCATCCGGGGCATGTGCATCGCAGTCACCGCCATATGATACATCAAGGAAATCAGTAAGAGCTGCAATTAATCTTGCATGCTTCATACCATCCTCTAGCAGTGGTTCAAAAGCACCAAGACGGATGCCAACTATAAATTCTTCACCACACGCTTTTTTTACAGCATACAATACCTCTTTGGCAAAAAGAGCTTTATCACGTCCATATTCGTCGGTTCTTTTGTTTGTTTTTTTATTGAAGAAACATGAAATA
Organism: uncultured Oscillospiraceae bacterium; assembly: GCA_964404395.1. GTDB lineage: Bacteria > Bacillota > Clostridia > Acetivibrionales > DTU013 > JAAYBT01. The sequence goes on from CAYOKA010000134.1 coordinate 2,436, forward strand.
AGATAGCCGTGACAGCCATGCAGTTCAACACCATCAAATCCCGCTCTCTTTGCTCTAAGTGCAGCCTGAACAAAATCCTCCGTTGTATCAGCGATTCTAGCCTTGCTCATTTCCACTCCATTTATATTGTCCCTGTATTTCATACTACTGGGTGCATCTGCTTGTGTGTCAATTCCGTTTCCACCTGCATGAACCAGTTGGACAAAGGCTTTAGCTCCATTTACATGAATAACATCGACAATCTTTCTAAACCCTTCAATCTGCCCATCCTCCCAAAGCCCCAGTTCGGTTTCGTGGAGGCGGGATCTTTTGGTAATAGCAGTTGCTTCAACAATAATCAAACCAGCACCGCCCTCTGCCAGGCTAGTATAGTGCTTGATATTTTTTTCTGTCACATAACCGTTATCATCTGTCCAGTGAAAGCATACCATTGGTGGAATAGCTATGCGATTTTTTAAAGTGATGTTTTTTATCTTAATAGTATTGTTTATCATGATTGTACCTTTCTTTCAGCCATCTTTTTAAGGCTTTCATTGTATTGTCTGAGACCGGCTTTAACATCAGGTTTCAGTATGAAATGTCGAAAAACAAAATTCCCTTTAATTAAGTTGTCCCCATAGAAACGTATATCTTTTTTAGCTGCTTCCTCCTTAGCATTCTTTTTCGGGTCTGCAGGGCTTCCGTGTGGAAACACAATCAGTCCTACCGTTTCATCCTTGATATTCTCATAAAAGTGTCTGCGCTGGGCATTTCTAATTCATCCTCAACCTGCTTTTGAGCAGTAATATCCTGAGTTGCAGTTAAAAGAATAGATTTTTCTTCTATTTCCTGCATTTCTTTAGTAATGTCTGTGGCCCAGGTAATAAAACACCCTCTTTCTGGCGCAATAACCTGCTATTATTTGCTCTTATTATCTCATATAAACCTTAGAGTTGATAAGTCTAAAAGTATATTTTATACAATGAATCAAAAACGTGTAGCCGATATGAGCACATTCCTAAAGAAGCAACCCGCCGCTTCTCACGAATATGGCAAGCAGCTTGTCCGACGATTGATTGAAAAAGTCATCGTCTACACAGCATCTGTGGATGCCGTAGACAAATTCACCGTGGAATTTAAGTCCGGTACTAGAAATCCTTCTCACCTTTATATCGACAGCTTTTTACGGATATGATACACTAGAGCATAATGCAAGATTTTCAATTTAGGGAGAGATTTATTTTGAAAACACTATATAAGGGAAAAACAAAGGACGTACTTGCAAACGAAGAAACCGGTACAATTTATCTGCTTTTTAAAGACGATGCAACAGGATCAAACGGCGTATTTGATCCGGGCTCCAACACTGTTGGCGGAAGTGTAGATGGCAAGGGGAAAATAGGCCTGAAAATATCAAGTTACTTTTTTGATTTGATGGAACGCAATGGCATTCCCACCCACTATTTGGGAGCTGATATAGACAATGGCTTAATGCAGGTTCGCAAGCTTACCATTCCCAAGCTCGAATTTGTCCTACGCTACTTTACAGCGGGGAGTATGTGCCGCCGTTTCACTCTTGAAGCCCAAATACCCTTTGATCCCCCTTATCTTGAGGTTACCTTGAAGGACGATGAGCAGGGCGATCCGTTAATAAGTGAAAGACTTTGCATTATGAAAAACCTTTTAAAGCCGGGCCAATACGATGAGTCTCTAGCCATACTTGTAAAGGTCGGTGAGGTTCTGAAAAAGGAATTGGCAGATCTAGACCTGACTTTAATTGACTTTAAAATAGAGGTAGGTTATGACGAAAACGGCAAGATTTATGTAGCTGACGAAATAACCCCTGACATTTGGCGTGCAATGGACAAAAATGGCAATATCCCTAATCAAATTGATTGCGCTAAGCTCATTCTAGATAAGCTTAAAAGTGGACAATATAGGCATTGATGAATTTGCAGAATCATTGCAGTAGCAACAAGCTTTATTAGTTTGGTAAGTACTATGCTTTGGTAGAGATCATACCGGATGATACTCCCACCCATTATCTCCGCTGTATATCATCAGTTTGGACATACCCCCGTCTATGGTTATATTTTCCCCATTTATAAAGCTGTTCCGCTCATCGCATAAAAATATGACGGCACGTGCTATGTCCATAGGTCAATTTGTCTATGATAATCAGTTACTTTCCCTGCTCTGCCAGTTTGTATGTCAGCAATGTTCTTAGTTTACCAAAGCTGTTGTCATTCGTTGATTTCGCAAGGTGCAGCCCATGTGCTATCCTTTACCCCGTATTTGCGCATTACGTCGCATAAAATCAGAGTTTCGGCCACATTGTTATAGTAATACTCCAAAGGCCGCTTTACCGTCTTACCATAGCCAGACGGAGCCTCAACAATAGCAGCTGGCGCAAAGCATAGCTTGGCCAACTTCTTTTTGAGTCTGCTGGAATAATAATGGGGATCGGATCTACCACTTTTTCGTTGCACCATGTTTATTACCTCCCTGTTCCCAAGCTTCCTTAATTTCGGAAACTTCGGGACAGGCATCTATATAAGTTGAACAAATAATTTGGGACAAGGAAGAATAAAATTTGTTCAACGTAAGGCTATAGTAATACATGTGAAAAAACTTGTCGTCCCGATTCTTTTTTTTCAATGTATATAGTTTACAAAAACCATATATCCCTGCCTTTGTCACATTAATGCTACTAAATTAACCTAGGGAAGTCAAAGCCATTTAAGGTAATTATCAAAAAATAATTATATTACAAATAGTTTCTATGTTTTCTTCTTGGACAACACTTGTCCGGCGGCTAATTGAAAAAGTCTGCGTCTACGAGAACAAATTCACCGTGGAATTCAAATCCGGTGTGATGGTGGTTGTTGATGAATAAGGGCGATAACCTATTTTCTTTTTCCTGTTATCGAGATGAGATTCAGATACTTGCCATTCTCAGCTTTCATCATATCTATATCCCGCTTTGCAATTGGATTATCGGCAGCAAGCCAATCACTCCATGCTGCGTCGGTACAGTCCATTTCCTTGATCATAAAGTTGTCTAAATGTTTTCCAAGAATTTGCGTCCACCATTCAATGCAATGCAATGTCGCAAAACCCCCGTCATCTAAAAATGGCTTTAACTCATCCGGTATGATGCCGTTCATTTCCTGCTTTGTGCCTGGAATGGCGATTGCAACCGGTGCGCCCTTCTTTATCAGCGGTTTCAAATGCTTCTCAAAATAGTCATCGTTGTTTCCATAATAGTGGTAGGAATCAATGCTTATTAGTGCATCGAAGTACTCGTCTGCAAAAGGCAACTCCACCGTTGCGTCGGCATGGATAGGAACTACCAGGTCATCGACACCCATTTGCAGAAACCGCTTATAGTTATCGGTAGCTGTAATCCATAAATCAACCGCAAATGTTTGTACACCGTATTCTTTAGCCAGAAACACCGAGGTTAATCCCTTGCCGCAGCCCAGATCTAAAACACGCATTTCCTTCGTGAGTTCAACACTTTGGGTGATCTCGTCAAGCATTAGCATTGCGTTTGGACCCATAAAATTTTGCGATAGAAAGTGCTTATCGTACTTTTCTGTACGGTGA
>CAYOKA010000135.1:0-5980 GCA_964404395.1 uncultured Oscillospiraceae bacterium
AATCTCAATAGACAATTGCATGCTACAACGAAAACACTCGGCAGGCCAAAGGTGGAGGTTGTGAAGGAGAGGATTCTTGACATCAATCCCAAGGCTGAGGTTGTTACCCATCGCCTGTTCTATCTACCCGAAACTGCAGGGACGCTTTTGGATGGTGATATTGATTATATTGTCGATGCAATTGATACAGTAACGGCAAAAATTGACTTGGTTCTCCGTGCGAAAGACAAAGGAATACCTATTATCTCAAGTATGGGAACCGGCAATAAATTTGATCCCACAAGACTAAGGATCACAGACATAAGCAAGACCAGCATTGATCCGCTGGCCAGAGTGATGAGAAAGGAATTGAGAAATCGAGGGGTAACTACGCTGAAGGTGCTTTTTTCAGATGAGATTCCTTCAAAGACGCGGGAAATATATCGGACAAGGGATGGAGATAAATGCGATAAAGATGCAGCCTACGCAGGTATAAGTAGCGCAGATATAAGCAAAAATATAGGGCTTAGCTGCGAAGACACATGCTCAACAGATGGCCAAAACAATTATGCTAACAGGCGCAATATGCCGGGAAGTACCGCTTTTGTCCCGCCGACTGCTGGCCTGATTATTGCTTCGGAGGTTGTCAGGGATTTGCTGGGAGGCTCCTGGAATTCGGGGCAATAGGGCGAAAACAGCATAGCCATTGTTTCAGTTTGGGCAAAAGCCTTTGTTTAAAATGAGAGGAGAACAGGGATGTTTGAAAATAGACTTGCCATTTTTACCGGCCATTTTGGCAGCGGCAAAACCGAGATTTCGGTAAACTATGCTTTGCAGATGGCGCAAGCAGGGAAAAAGACAGCAATTGTAGATTTAGACATAGTGAATCCCTTTTTCAGAACCACAGATGCAAGGAAGATGCTGGAGGAAAAGGGGATAAGGGTCATAACGCCGGTTTATGCCAATACAAATGTGGACGTGCCCTCGCTGCCTGCTGAAATAAGTGTGGTGTTCGAGGACAGAAGCTATCATGCTGTACTTGATGTAGGTGGCGATGATTTGGGCGCTAAGGTTCTTTCCCGTTATCGGCAAGAGATAGTAGAGGAGGACTATATCCATTATTTTGTCATTAACACCCACAGGCCGATGACGAGAACTCCTGATGAAATTAAGAAAATGATTGATGAGATCCAAACCAGCTCGGGACTTAAGATAGATAAGCTTGTAAACAACGCGAATTTGCTTTCGGAAAGCTCTGCGGAAGTGATTGATGCTGCTTCTGATATCATTGAGACGGTCTCTAGGGACCTTTCAATTCCGCTTGGAATGATAGCAGGCATGAAGGAAGTATTGAAGGGTTACAAGGGTAATCCAGGTGTTGAGAGGCTGTATCTGGATAAGTTCATTAAGCTGCCTTGGGATATAGCATAATTAGCCTGATTGACTTGCAATTAACGGGGATGAGATTTATAATAGTTAAAATCGCTTTAGAATGTGAGGTGCGATATGCCAAAGGTTACTTTTAATGAAGAACGATGCAAGGGCTGCAAGCTTTGTGTTACTGTATGCCCTAAAAACATAGTCCTGATTGATGGTGAAAAGCTTAATCTAAAGGGCTTTCACCCAGCTGGAGTGAAAGAGATGGAAAAGTGTATAGGATGTGCTTTTTGCGCAACTATTTGTCCGGACTGTGTTATAGAAGTAGAGAAGTAGTAATGGGGGAGGATCATATTAATGGGAGAAAAGATTCTGATGAAGGGGAACGAGGTTATCGCCGAGGCTGCATTAAGGGCAGGCTGCCGGTTTTACTTCGGTTATCCAATAACACCTCAGACAGAGGTTGCACATTATTTTGCAAAAAAAATGGAACAGTATAACGGCACCTTTATTCAGGCCGAGAGTGAATTGGCGGCTATGAATATGGTATATGGAGCAGCAAGCGCCGGTGCCAGATGCATGACGTCTTCCTCAAGCCCCGGCATTAGCTTGAAGCAGGAGGCTATTTCCTATGCGGCATGTGCCGAGCTGCCTGCCGTAGTAGTTAATATTATGCGTGCCGGTCCGGGACTTGGCGGCATACAGGCAGCACAGGGCGACTATTTCCAAGCCACAAAGGGCGGCGGCCACGGAGATTACAGAATGGTAGTCCTGGCGCCGAGCAGTGTTCAGGAATTGTATGAGCTTACAGTGGAAGCTTTTAATATTGCAGATAAATACAGGACGCTTTGCATGATCGTGGGTGACGGAATGTTGGGTCAGATGATGGAAGGCGTTGAATTTAAGGATAGAGAAGAAATTTTCCAGGATGATAAAGCCTGGGCGGCGACAGGCACAAAGATGAAGAGGGAGCACAATTACATTACCTCTATATACATTGAACCTGATGTACTTGAAAAGCATAACCTAAAGCTGCAGGCCAAGTATAAGACTATTACAAAAAATGAGGCTCGCGCAGAGGTCTTCAACTGCGAAGATGCCGATGTTATTGTTGCGGCTTATGGAACTGTTGCAAGAATTATTAAGAATGTTATTAAGTCAGCTGCCGAGGAAGGAATAAAGGTTGGTCTAATAAGGCCAATCACTTTATGGCCTTTCCCGACGGAGGCATTTGAAAAATATGCCGATGTGCCCAAGGCGTTTCTATCCGTAGAATTAAGTGCGGGGCAGATGATTGAGGATGTCAGGCTTGCCCTTAATGGGAAGAAGCCTGTACACTTCCACGGCAGGATGGGCGGTATGGTACCGACACAGAAGGAAATTCTGGATAAAATCAAGGAAATTTTGAAGTAAAGGGGAATGACGATGGCTATAGTATTTCAAAGACCGCATGCATTAAAGGAAACTCAGCTGCATTATTGCCCGGGCTGTACTCATGGCATTGTGCACAGGCTGGTTGCGGAAGTGATTGATGAACTGGATATAGAGGGCAACACAATAGGTGTTTCACCGGTTGGCTGCGCATATAATAACTATTTGTATTTCAATTGCGATATGGTGCAGGCTGCCCATGGAAGGGCTCCGGCTGTTGCAACAGGTATTAAACGTGTTAATCCTGAAAATATGGTTTTCACCTATCAGGGAGATGGCGACCTGGCATCCATAGGTACTGCTGAGATTGTTCATGCGGCAAATAGAGGTGAAAAAATAACAACTATCTTTATTAACAATGCTATTTATGGTATGACCTCGGGACAGATGGCTCCTACAACACTATTGGGGCAGGTTACAACGACATCTCCCTTTGGCAGGAGAGCAGAAATCGAAGGTTATCCAATTAATATGAGCGAAATGCTTGCGACACTCAGGGGTGCCGTATTTGTGGAACGAGTTTCCATGCATGATATAAAAAACATTAAAAATGCCAAAAAGGCCATAAAGAAAGCCTTCCAGGTACAGCAGGCCGGCCTCGGCTTTTCAATAGTCGAAGTGCTTTCCAGCTGCCCTACCAATTGGGGAATTGATCCGCTCAAGTCATTGAAATGGATTGAGGAGAAAATGATTCCGCAGTATCCTCTTGGCAATTTTAAGGGGAAGGATTTGGAGGTGTAAGAATTATGGCACAGCATGAGATTATTTTATCGGGTTTCGGAGGCCAGGGCATACAGTCTGCAGGCATGATAATCGCCTATTCGGCTATGCTGGAGGGCAAGTATGTTTCATTTCTACCATCATACGGCGCTGAAATGAGAGGCGGCACATCAAATTGTCACGTTATTATTTCCGATGATCCAGTGGGTTCACCGATAATCAATAACGCAACTGTTCTTTTGGCAATGAATAGGCCTTCGCTGGACAAGTTCGAGGATTGGGTAGTGCCGGGAGGTATAATCCTCTATGACAGCTCTTTAGTAAACAGAGAGCTCGCCAGGGACGATGTGAAGGCCTTTGGGATACCGGCGACGCAGATTGCATCGGACATGGGCAATCTTGCATATGCCAATATTGTCATGCTTGGTAAGCTGCTGGAAGAGACCGGCGCTGTTTCAAGCGAGTATTTCGAAAAGGGCCTTAAGAAGGTATTGCCGGAAAGAAAGCATTACATGATACCTGAGGAAATGGAAGCTCTTGGTTTAGGTATGAAATACTAATTATGAATTTAAAATTATTGTACGATAGTAACAGCCTGCTTGGACGTGTAATTTGAGGTATCTTCGAAGGTATAACCGCCAAATTTATGTTCGTGCAGGCTGTTTGTTTCTAATGAGCCTTCCATCTTGTGAATATGACCGTTTTCTGTTTTGACAGGCATTCCCGTAATACCGCAGAAATAGTGGGTGTGATCCCTATAGGAAGATATGCCGTAATAGAAATGGAAGTGAAATCGATCCACGCCTGTCATGTTTCCGGCATAGCCTAGAAGCCTGTGGTTATGTCCGTCGGACATTTTGCAGTTGAATTTGTATTGGTGTGTATGAAATTTCATTGTATGCCTCCATCCTTTTGCATTGTGCTATTACTTTGCAAAATTCCAATAAAGGATTCTCTTATGTTATGTTTTACATATTTCAATGAATTATTAGTTGTATTATTTGGGGTGCGAAAAATTGCCTTTGATGACAAGAAACATAAATAGTGATATTATGTTTCTAAGTTTGATACGAGGAAATACATATTATGGAGAGTAATAATGAAATTTAGCAGAGTAATTTTACTTATAATAATTTGTCTGTTACTTGCTGCAGCGATTTACGGGATAGTTTATTATAGGGGCAGGGCAGAATATCAAGCTGCGATGACGGAAAGCTCAGCGACAGGCGAAGCATTTGAAGACAGCACCAACAGTACCTCGTCCGGACAAGCTTCAGGTCAGGGCGAGACTTCCCCTGATGATGTCTCCCGGGTTGTTGAAGATCCCGAGACCATCGGTGCATTTCCTTCTCCTGAGCCTGTTATCGAGGAGCCACCGGTACCTGAGCTTCGTTTTATGGCTGTAGGTGATATAATGATCGGCAGAGGCGTAGCAATGAGATTGAAGAAAATGGAGGGCGTTTACGAGAATGCCTTTGAGAAGGTTTCATCTTATATGAATATGGGAGATGTGGTATTTGCAAATCTTGAGTCGCCCTTTACTGATAGCACCCATGGACTGGACAAAAACAGAAAAATAGTTTTAAAGGCCGAACCTGAGGCTGTGAGCGCATTAAAGGACGCAGGCATAAATCTTATCAGCCTGTCCAACAACCACATAATGGATTATTATGAAAAGGGCTTGTTTGATACGATGGAGCTGCTGGAACAAAATGATATCAAGCATGCAGGAGGGGGCAGGAATATTGAGGAGGCCAGGGAGCCTGCTATTATTGAAAGGAATGGTCTCAAGATTGGAATGCTGGCGTACACGGACATGGCGGAGCTGACATTTGCGGGGAAGCCATATTTATCCTTTGCGGCAAATCCGGAAAAATCCGGAGTGGTACCGAGAAAGTATGAAACAATCAGGGAGGACATACTGAAATACCGAGATCAGGTAGATTTGCTGGCTATATCATTGCATTGGGGCGTTGAGGACAGCTTTAAGGTGCCGGTGGAACAGGTGGAATTTGCACATTTGCTCATTGACGACGGTGCCGACATGATTCTGGGACATCATCCACATAGAGTTCAAGGGATAGAGATCTATAATGGAAAGCCAATATTCTACAGCCTGGGCAATTTTCTTTTTGATCAGAATGACAAGGAAAATATGGAGTCGTTTATTATTGATATGAAATACAAAGGAACTGAGATGGTGGAGTGTGTTGCGGTTCCCGTTAGGGTAGCAGGCAAGACAACTGTCGAAGTACTGACCGGTCAGGACGCTGTCAGCATCCTGGAAAGGCAGACCGAGCTCTCCATAAAGCTGGGGACAGAGCCACAAACAGTAGATGGAAAGCTTGTGTATAAATAATCAGGAAATATACAATGCCGGGAAGTATCCGGTAAAGCCTTCTTAAAGGCTTTCACTAAAACTTTATTGATAAACCTTGACTTGCCTGATTCTCGGTAAAATAGAGGGAGCCAC
>CAYOKA010000136.1:0-5955 GCA_964404395.1 uncultured Oscillospiraceae bacterium
TGTTATGTCAATTGAAGGACGGAATTTTCTATGGTAATATGCTATTATGTAAATATGGCTATGGAGAGACTGCTATGATAAAAAATCATCCAATGATTCGTACGCTGGTTAATTTGCGTGGCAATACAAGAGCCTGTGTTTATACGGAACCCCTGTGGGGAATTCCCTTTAATCTTTATATGCCGTATGTTTCTATCTATATGTCGGCTTTAGGTGTAAGCGATAGTCAGATTGGCTTTATTGCAAGCGTCAGCTTGGTTTTTCAGATTATCGGCTCCTTATTGAGCGGTATGATCACTGATAAGTTGGGACGTAAGAGGGCAACTATAATTTTCGACGTCATTGGGTGGAGTATACCTTGCCTGATTTGGGCATTTTCACAGAATTTCTATTATTTTTTGGTTGCCGCCATTATCAATAGCTTTAACCGGGTAACGATGAATTCCTGGGGCTGTTTGCTTGTGGAGGATTGTGACAGAAGCCAAATCATTAACATTTATGCCTGGGTTAATATATCTGGCTTGGTTGCCGTTTTCTTTGCACCGATTACCGGGCTGTTTATCGGCAAATATGATTTGGTTCCCACTATCCGAGTAGTTTATTTGATAGCTTTTGTCATGATGACCGCCAAATTTATTATCTTGAACAAGTTTGCTACCGAAACGAGGCAGGGTAAAATCAGGATGGAAGAGACAAAGCATCAAAGCCTGTTCGAGCAACTAAGCGGTTACAGGGATGTGCTGAAGCTGATGTTTAAGTCCCCCGAAACCTTACTGACACTTGGCATTATGCTGGTTATGAATATTTGCAACTTGGTAAATATCAATTTTTGGTCGATTATGATAACGCAGAATTTAAACATTCCGGAAAAACATGTGGGTTATTTCCCCTTCCTTCGTTCCTTTGTGATGCTGGTGTTATTTTTTGTACTTGTGCCGAAAATGAGAGCCATTAAGTTTAAAAAGCCACTGCTTGTGGGCTTTTCTACCTTTATTATAAGCCAGCTATTACTAATTCTAGCTCCTGATAAGGGTTATTTCGTCTTATTCATTAGTATATTTTTGGAGGCTTGCAGCCTGTCACTGATTAATCCCCTTATGGAGTCTATGCAGGTCATTATGGTGGATCCGAAGGAAAGAGCAAGAATCATTGCTATGCTGTATGTGATTGTAATAGCCTTAAGTTCGCCTTTTGGCTGGATTGCCGGTACTTTGTCCGAGGCCAACCGCCTATTTCCTTTTATCATGAATATAGTGCTGCTGCTTATTGGAATCCTTTTCACTTTATTTGCTTCTGCAAAGGCAACGGAAAGAATAGCTCAGCAGGAATCCGCCACATAAAGCTATACCAAGGCACAATATATTATGCTGCGGTACTAAAAACGTGTTACACTGCAAACGTCTTATGCCGGGAAAAGATTTGCACCGCTGCGTTGTGGCAGGATGGAGGAAAGCATGACTTACGAGAATATCAAGGCTGCGGTGTTTCTTGACCGACCAAACAGGTTTATCGCAAATATTGAAATAGATGGCAGGCGTGAGGTATGTCATGTGAAGAATACCGGCCGCTGCCGTGAGCTGCTGATACCGGGCGCCCGTATATTTGTTCAGGAGTGCGTCGGGGAGAGGCGCAAGACCAAATATGATCTTATATCTGTACGAAAAGGTGACAGGTTTCCACACACTGCCAGGCTGCTTTTTCAATCTCTAGTATTCTCCGAGCTTTTGCAGATGAAAATGGCAAAAAGGGATCAAGCAACACTGATAAATTAGCGATAATTTGCGCACAGGTGTTCAAAGTTTCCTTGCACTTTTCAGCATCACTCTTTATTGTAATCCGGGGCTGTTCCTCATCGGCTGCATATACAGTTATAATTCATCGCTACTGGTGGTTTTCGCAATTAATGGGCAGAGATTTCGAAAATAATACTACTTTTTCTTCATCAAACCGATAATAATTGAGTAACTAACGTGTTTATGTTAACTAGTTTGGGCTTTCATTTGAATAATGCGCCCATTAATTGAAAAACTAACCATCCCTTTTAGGAAAACAATGCGGTAAACACATATCCTCCGCCGACCATCAAAACATTGCTGAAACTATGCATAAGAACCGGGTACAGAATGCTTTTGCTTCTTTGGTAAGCAATTCCTTGGATTGTTCCAAGGACGAACGCATAAACGGTCTGAAAATAATCAGCTTCGAAGGTTAATGGTATCAACGACCAATTGACATGTGCAAATGCAAATAATAACGATGCAAGTATAACCTCCAAGGTAACACTGCCTTTGATTTCAATGCTTTTCCCAAATGAGCGGGTCAGCAGAATTATTGGCAGTGCCCGGAAGACAACTTCTTCTGCGGGTCCGCTTAAGAGTAACTGGAACCCTAAAGTTCCAATAATGTTCCTTCCATCTAGCGGAAACATATAAACAGGAAGTTGGTTGTTCAAAGCCATAAAAGCGTGTTGCGCTATTGTAATCACAGTAAAAATGGCCGTGAACACGGTTAAGTATTTTACTCCCTTTTTCTTATCGCCGAGTTGAAAATAGAAGTCAAGGGTCAGCAGTTTGCTCAGCACCAGAATAATTGACAAAGCAATACATAATTCAACCGCATGATGTATTGAAATTTCAGCAAAACAGTTGAAGGGATCTATTGACTGATAAGGGATTAGATCGGCAATCAAGTGACCCGTTTTCCCCAAAAATAGTTGTGTAAGGAAAAGCAATATGAAAACAGTTATCCCTAATAGTGTTCTTTTACGTACTGTCTTTTTCATGAAATCAAAACCGACACTCCTAAAATACTCTTCATTATTATCTGTTCTTTTGCCTTTAACAAATAAATTCGCCATGACGATTCCTCCTTAAAACGTTAAATATAACCAGTTATAAAACGATTAAAGTAGCTCGAAGAGCATTGTAAGTGCCTCCTACTATACTTTTTCATCGGTCTTATATATTCTTTCTTTCGTTAACGTTCTGCCCCGACGATAATAGATACTTTGCAGCAATCATTGTTCATTAAAGTGCTTTCAACAGTTATGTGCTTGCTATCGATTTTCCTAACTTCGGATAACATAGCAATCATAGGATCAAGGCACCAGCCATTACAGGGGTTCGCTCCACCCATTTTTTTTGATAGCGCACAGAGTTTACACGAAGTCGCTATGGCAACATAGCTGTTCTCAGTTTCTTCCACTAACCAGTTTGCGCATCCATATATTTCTGAAAGGGTATAGAAGACGTCTTCGACGCTTTGAATGCCCAATTGCTGATTCAAATAGGGCGCTGTCTGCGCCTGCCTCTCTTTTCGTCTTTCTACAATTGTCTCCAACACCCTCAGCTTCTCATAGGTGTTAACTGTCTCCGCGACGGATGCCGCATATGTGTTTTGCAACATGGTGAGTCTTTTTTTGATTTCCATTTTTACCTCTCCTTATTATAATTGTTTTAACGTTCGTTAGCCTTCTGCGAAATATAAAACGGCATTTTGTGTGCGTGCCGACTTATATTTGTCTATGGTTTTTGCGAATTATCCGCAGTTTTGCAGAACAATGGATATCTCTTCCCTGATTTCATCCTCAGGTAGATACCGGTTTTTTACGACAATGTTTTCGATCATCGTCTCTAGCAAATGCACCAATGTTCTCACTACCGCTTTTTCGTTATTAACATTTTTCGTATAGGGTTTGAGAATCTCGCGGTGCCTTGGAAGTATACTCTTTTCCCACTCATCCATAAGGTTCATCAGTTCCTCGTCGCCATCAAACGATAGGTAAACCTTAATGCCAAGCCGATATACTTGTTTATCGTAGTTGCTCAAGGAGTTCAAATCGTAAATGAACTTTGTATAGAAATCAATAATGTTGTCGATTTTTAATAGTGATGCCTGCTTTTCTAAAAGATTAAAATATTCCTTCTTAATAATTTCATCAAACAATTCTTTTTTATTTTTGTAGTAATAATAGATCATAGGCAAAGAGCAATTTACGTCTTTAGCGATATTTCGAACCGTTGTTCCATGATAACCGTTGGTGTTGAAATGCTCAACTGCCACTTCCTTAATTTGCTCTCGTAAAGATTTTTTTGTCATAAGGCACATCCTTAACATAACGTTCGATAGAATTATAGCATACTAAATTTGGCGTGTCAATAGTTTTGATATAAAAGGCTTTTGCGATGTAAGCATTTTTAAATAATAAGCTGTAAAATTGATACTCAATCTCGCGCCCTCTCGGATCCGAATCCCTTACCTAAATATACATCGAAAGCCCACTAAAATAGCGGGCTTCCAGATAAAATGTGGCGGAGAGTCAGGGATTCGAACCCTGGATACCCTTGCGGGTATACATGATTTCCAGTCATGCGCCCTCGGCCGGACTAGGCGAACTCTCCGTATAGAAATATTCAGATTATACTCTATGATGCAACTGCCAAAAAACAGCACCGGGTCCCGGTTGTAAATCTTAAGCGTACAGTCATTGAGGCAATTGTAGTGTTGCTTGTTTCGCTTCATTATTCTACATTAGAATAATGGTGTTGTCAATGAGCCTTTTCTTTCATCACTGTTTCATAAAGCTGGTAGCCGCCGCTCAGGTTATACGCATCAAATCCGTTACCTGTAAGAATGCGGCAGGCGATATAGCTTCTAAGCCCGCTTCTGCAATGGACGTAGATCGGCTTCGCCTTATCCAGTCGACCAATGTTTGCCCTTAGCTCATCCAGCGGGATATTTATAAACCCGTCTATCATTCCCCCTCGCACCTCGCCCCTGGTTCTGACATCAAGGAGAGTCACGCTGTTATCGCGAGGTAGCTCATCTATGTCATGCCAATGGAAGTTTTTTACCTTGCCTGTAATTATGTTCTCAATCACATAGCCGGCCATGTTCACGGGGTCCTTTGCCGAGCTGAACGGTGGAGCATAGCATAGCTCAAGCTCCGTCAAATCGTTGGCGTTAGCGCCTAAGCGAATAGCCGTTGCAAGTACGTCGATGCGCTTGTCTACTCCGTCAAAGCCTGTTATCTGAGCACCCAGTATCTTGCCAGTTTCTTTTCCAAAAAGCACCTTTACCCACATGTTTGTAGAGCCGGGGTAATAGCTTGCATGAGATCCTGTATACAGAAAGACCTTGTCGTAGTCTATATTATTTGCTTTTGCTGTGCTTTCATTTATTCCGGTCATAGCTACAGCCATATCAAAGAGCTTTAGAATAGAGGAGCCTTGAGTTCCTGTGTACTTACTGTCAAGACCGCAAATATTATCGGCGGCGATTCTGCCCTGCTTGTTGGCGGGCCCCGCAAGCGGCACAAAGGCCTTTTTACCGGTTACAAAATCCTCTGTCTCAGCCGCGTCACCTACAGCATAGACGTTCTGGTCGGAAGTGAGCATATTATTATTGACAATAATTGCTCCCCGTGCATTCAGAGCAAGCCCTGCTTTTTTGGCAAGGCCGGTTTCAGGGCAGACTCCCACTGCCATAATCAGCATGTCAGCTTCTATGGTTCCACTTTGAAGCACCACAGATAATCCGCCTTTGGTGTCAATAATCTCTTTTACACCATTGTTTAGAAGCAAGCGAATCCCTTTTGACCTGATATAGCTGTGCACATCGGCTGCCATATCAAAGTCGAGGGGAGCTATAACATGATCGGCAAGCTCTACAATTATGACCTCAAGACCTGCCTCGCTGAGATTCTCCGCCATCTCAATGCCGATATATCCGCCGCCTGTGACTATTGCAGTCTTGGGAAGCTTTTTATCAATATAATCTTTAATAGCTAGTGTATCGGGAATGTTGCGCAGTGTAAAAACCTTGTCTGAATCCACTCCACTGATTGGCGGCTTGACTGGTTCGGCACCGGTAGACAGAATCAGCTTATCATAGCCTTCTGCGTAAACCTCTCCTGTAAGAACATTTTTTACTGTTACTGTTTTTGCATCCCTATCA
>CAYOKA010000137.1:0-5904 GCA_964404395.1 uncultured Oscillospiraceae bacterium
ATGTTTGTTGCCGTAATCTGATGTAAATTCGGATCCCGGGGAGTGGAGAACTTTTTTAGCATAACCTATTATTTATACATTTTAATATTTAAATTACATCTATGGTAGAAAAAAAGGCTTGTTTTTTTAAAAATCGTATGGTAAACTTGGAAGTAGGGAACAACCCCCTCAATAAACCGAGCAAACCACATCGATTCGCTCAGAAAGGATTAAAAATGTCCAAGTATAAAGAAATAGTCTATTTCAATGAACAGCAACGAGATATTGTTAGGCGACAAGCGAAGGAAGCAAATCTCAGTGTCAGCGCCTACATAAAGTCTTTTATCCCCGGCATTAACGAGAGCAATTTTCACAAGGCTTTGAGCTTAATTATTGAAAAAGCGGAGGAATATGTTTCAACAAATCCTCACGATAAGGCTTTTACAATGCCATCACTATTCGGATCAGATGCTGCATGGACTGCATGGCTTGAAAAAAATAAAATAGGTGCTGGCGCTGTTGGTAAGGAATTTTTCAAGGCGGTTCAATCTGGGGAGGTAGAGGGTGTAGGAGCTAACCCCTCTATGCGGATAAATAATCGTGCGACTTATCACAGTATATCTTCGAAGGAAGCAAGTGTTTAGAGATAAGGAGGAATAAAAAATGTATAACTATAAAATAAGTAAGGTTTTCAAATATCTTGGGGACGAATTATCTATTGCCGATGCGATGCAAGCCTTGATGGCGCTTTTCCCCGGGGACCCATATGCGCGTCACAAAGCCGCTGGTGCTCTCGGAGGCGCTTCTAAATCAGGTTTTATTGTATTAAAAGACAATAATTGGGCCAGGCAGAGATAGAGATAAGATAATTTTAAATTACTCCGAATGGAATGAGCATCGCCATTGTGGTGTTCATTCATTCCTATATCATCGTGGACTCATGATCGTCGCATTTTGATAAGATTGAATATGGTATAAATTTATAATTAGTATAATAATGGAGTGAGGGAGCATGACCTTTGTTTGTGCTGATATCCACGGTTGTTATGACAAATATTTACAGCTGATTGAAGATATAGACTTCAAAGACAACGATCAACTCTATATCATTGGTGACGTCCTTGATCGTGAGGGCAACGGCGGTATTGATGTTTTACAGGAGATAATGGAGGAGCCAAACATCCACCTGATTCTTGGAAATCATGAAGAAATCGCTTTGGAGGGCATGGAGCTTTTGACGAGCACAAAAATCAGAAGAAATGCTAATACCGATGAACTACCTGAACATTTCAAAGTTATGCTGACTGAATGGATCAACCTAGGGGGTTTCCCTACGATTGATACGTTTCGTGAACTACCTCGCTCCGAGCAGGAACGAATAGTACGCTTCTTATCTAACCGGTGCCTGACTTATGCAGAAATAACGGTGAACGGAACAGATTATGTATTATGTCACAACGAGAACTATTATGACGATGTCTATGATGCAGTATTGATTACTGGACACGTGCCAACTCGCTTTATTGATGATAACCCAAAACCGGACTATATATGGC
The DNA here is from genome assembly GCA_964404395.1 of uncultured Oscillospiraceae bacterium. Lineage (GTDB taxonomy): Bacteria > Bacillota > Clostridia > Acetivibrionales > DTU013 > JAAYBT01. The sequence continues at coordinate 1,536 of CAYOKA010000137.1, forward strand.
GCGACGGTAATCATTGGCGCATCGACTGCGGTTGTGGTTATGGTGGCCGTTTAGGGGCAGTATGTTTGGAAACGGGCGAGGAGTTTTATGTAGATTGAGAAGACGAAGAGAGCGTAATACTTATTTTGAAATGCATTGGGGGAGTAAATGCTTTAGGGTCTCAAGATGCGTGTGCCCTGTTATTGCTGAATTTACAAAAGATGATAAAATTAAGATATGGGCATCTGAATGGGGTTTATAAGAATAAATGAGTATCTTTTAGATATCAAAGAGAGGATTGATAAAATTATTCTACCAGAAGAGTTTCCAATGCAGGACTATCAAACAACTGGAGTGTTTAATAAATATCTTATTGGCTCCCAAATTATAGATATGTTTGTTTTACCAAAAGGTATCATCGGTTGTGGTGAGTCTGGACTGACAATAATCTTTGAGAAAGACGAGGAACGTGGGATATTGATTTACAGTTACAATGATCTTGGAGAATGGATTTCTCTCCTTCAAATCGGTAAAAACGTAATACACGAGGAACTTGAATATTTTCGCTACCCTCACGTGAAAGATAAATTAATCAATAAATACCATATTGAGCCTTAAATTTAAGAGCTTTTAAAAAACTTTATCATACAGTAGAGGTAGCAGCATGCATCGTTCAGGTAAAAGGGCTCTATCATTAAGAACCCCTCTCATCCAATCTTACTACTCCGCTCCCCAGTCTTCGGCTTCAAAATATCATCCAGCACATCAGCAGCCATCTCATCCGCCGTCCTTATCGCATGGGAATAGATATTTGCGGTGGTTGAGGTCTGTGCGTGGCCTGCCCTGTAAGACACGGTTCTGAGCGGCACTCCTGCAGCAATGAGCAGCGTGATGTTCGTGTGCCTGAGGGAATGTATGGATATCTGTGGCAGGTCTGTTCTCTGAATGAACTCACGGAACCATCCGGTTATGCTGTCCGGGTGAATAGACTCACCGTTCCATTGCGTAAAGATTCTATCGGTTTTTACCCATTGATCCCCAGCTCTCAGTTGATCCTCTTTCTGTACCTTCTTATATTCCTTTAGCATCTCAAAGGCTTGGAGTGGCAGCTTTATGGTTCTGTCTGAATTCTCGGTTTTGGTTTGTTTAGTGAAGATGCCTTTGCCCTGAAGGTACTGTGAGCTGCGGCAAACAGATATAAGCTTGTTCTCAAAGTCTATATCCTTCCATTCCAGAGCACACAGCTCGCCACGCCTTAAGCCACTGTAGATGAACATTTTAATCATGGTCTGATGCAGTGGGCTTTCCTTCTCAAGCAGCTCCAGCAGCTTATAGGTCTGCTTCTCATCGAGGTACTTTGCTTCTTTCCTTTCCACCTTCGGAGGCTTAACTCTTGATGCCGGATTAGCGGGGATAACCTGCCAGAACATCGCCTGGTTCAGAATTGATGATATAAGCCTGTGATGATGGTTTATGGTTTTGTTGGTGAGCCCGGTTAAAGGCTTTGAGGTTACAAACTCATCCTCAAAGTCAAGATCATGTTATCTAGCATTTAGTACCTCCCTTTCGCGATAGCCTAAAATGAGAATAAAAAAAGCACGTCGAAGGCCATACTTTTGGTTTATCAATGCGCTAGCATACAAGATTTAAAGTGCTCTTGATTATTTATAAAAATTGAAGAAATTGTTTTCCCAACTGCAATAAAGTAGTTTTCATCAGCAATTCCATTTGCACCTTTTATGGCTGCACAAAAATTTCCATGGGCGACTAAAAATTTACCTCGGCAGATACTTGCATGTAATAGTGGGATAATATTAACATTTTTAGGGTCAAATTTTTGACACCTAGCGATAAACTCTTTGCCTAGGTCATAAGTTCCCCATGATTCAAGCGCCTTTTCATTTTCATTCAATGCACGCCTTACAAATTCAAATGCCCTTGAGCCAAAAGGAGTTATAATAATTGGGCGATGTTTTTTTATTAGGTTGATCAATTTACACACCTCTACATCTATTAGTTTATTATTAGCCCAATCAGAGCGTAGTTACTGCATTCCGTACATAAAATTTATTCCAATCTAGCCGAATACCCTTGTTAAATAATTCATCTTGAACATTAATCAATATTGGAGTAAAAATATTATGAACTGTTGGGTGCTTTAAATCTAGAGGGTTTTCAAGATTTTCACTATAATTGGCCGGCTCCGAATCACCAATCAGCCATATTTTGCTTTCAATGGGTCCACATTCTCTCTCCATTAATTTTGAATCCTCCTTAATAAAATCTAATTACAAATTCCTCGATTATTTCCTTTGGAATCATTACAACTTTGTTCTTGTAGTCTAAGTATATATTTTTTCCCTTCCCGTGCTCTTCTTCGTAAATAATATTAGCGTTTTCTACTACCGCATTGCTTTTAACGCTTAGAGAGAATAGTTTTCCATGGGGGCTTAAAAGCTCAAGCATGCCTAGATCTTTCAGACATCTGGATACAGCGCCTACTCTTGTGTAGAAAGACCTAGTATTGGGACTGAACCTTTCATCAATGTCTACATTCACGGTAAAATGCTTTTCAAAAACCCCACACAAGCTCATTACAGCTCTATCGGTCAATCTAGAGCTCTTCTGGTTAAAATCGCTGATAGCTTCTGCGATTTTTGATTCCCAGTTAATAAGGTTAGTTTTTGCGAATCCATTAGTATCACTTCTTAAAATAAAGTCTACCGCATACAAAGCAACATCCTCCTTCGATAATATGAGTTATTCTATTACCATTAAGAATATTATGCTTACTAGGCTTTATTTTGTCAATAAAAATATTTCTATTGCACACAAACAAATAATATGATATTAAACTATCGGTGACTATCTCTTGAATATCAAAGCTATTTTAGTTCACAACACCAAAATTCCTCTCTCATCATAAACGCTACCACCACTATTTCCTCCACACCTTATAGCTCTATCCAGCGCCATTATCGTTGCCACTGCACCAACGATCTTCTCTGTGGACTTCTCCTTATCAGGTTTGATGTTTCCTGCCGGATCAGTTCTTGCAAAGATGTTATCCATCATCCACCTTAGTACTGGATGTCCTCCATGAGCAATCTTTTCCTCCAACGTTAGCTTCATCAGTTCTTTTGTTGGAGGACTCATGTCTTTGAATCCCTGCCCGAACGGAACAACTGTGAAACCTAACCCCTCAAGGTTCTGTCCCATCTGTACTGCGCCCCAACTTATATAGTCCGGATTCCGAAATCACCTATGCGGAGTATCTCGCAGTCACAACGAGGATAGTTAACCCGAGTATAGATGATAGTGCTAACTCAACTCCATGGTATAGCAAATATATAGATTACAGCAAGGGTGCAGGGATAATAGCGAAGGGTGAATCAATCACTCCTACGGTTGGAATACCACGTCAAGAAATGGCTAAATACACCTGTAAAGCACTAGGCATAGAGCCATCCACCAGTGCTACAATGTTATTTGAGGATGTTTCACCGGAAGATGCGGCATATATAAATGCAGCCTACGAAGCTTATTTAATAGATGGTACTAGATTATCATTACCTAACAAACCAGGTTTATTTGGTTTTGATTCGAATGCGAAGCGAAATGAATTAGCGGCTATGGCGAATCGTTAGACAGCCTAGATTTTTACGGCTTCATAAAGTTCAGAACCAATCCAGAGGACTTTTACACAATGCAATCCATAATAGCAAGCAAGCACGGAACTGATATAGCAAAGCAGGCGATAGATTATGCAAAAACAAAGGTTTACAAAGTCAACCTCCCCGGAAAACGTTTCAATACAGAAAGTGGTTACAGTATATTTGTGTTCAGTGCACCTAGTGCTGATGGGATATCCTTCCAAATTAGTAAACTCAAATAGCACTGTTAATATAGGCATATAAATATAAACAATAGGTAGTGGTAATAAAAAGAGTTATTCACATAGAGTAACTCTTTTACGTTAACTAAAAATGTTAGAATCCCTGAAAACAGCATAGATACGATAATGTAGTGGAACTATTTCAATCACGAAAGGTGGAAAAGGCTATGTTTGAGTTGTATGACGGGGTTTATTCTGAAAAGGTCGAGAGCGGACATTACAGGGTTTTTACTTCTGATGAAGGGTTTATGCTGTTCATTTAGAAATTCAGGAGAGACGGTTGTAGAAATGTGCATTGGTTACTGAAACCTACAAGCTGATGTTTGTTTGATGTTTATTGCCGTAATCTGATGTAAATTCGGCTCCCGGGGAGTGGGTTTGGGGTGGTGCGACGGAACACTTTTTTTGCAATCAACAGACGCTATCGATTTTTATCAAAGTTTGAGTTTCCGCATTTTATCTGAATACAACACGAATATATCCTTAGCAGCAAGA
>CAYOKA010000138.1:0-5768 GCA_964404395.1 uncultured Oscillospiraceae bacterium
CTTTGCAAATACCATGGAAGGAAGTGAAGGATAAGCTCCCTCATGCTCTTGATATCTACACTTCACCGAACAAGGAAATGGCAGTTGTACTCACAGGCAGCGAAATTCTTATATATGCCATTGAGAATAATACCCTTGCAAACGGGCCTCTGGCAAAGTATCCGCTGCAGAAAGGCAGTTCAATTATTATGGCCGAATGGGCTACAAATGATTATGTGCCAAGCTGGGAGAGGTCTTTTGTCAAAAACAATGAAACAGTCGAAGTGGAACCGGGAGAAATCAATAATTTGAAATAGTTATTGATTTTTTTTGTTATCTATGTTAATATTACACCAGTCAGACACAAATGTGCGCCTATGGAGGACATGCAGGAGAGATAAATGGATAGGGAATCAACATACTTTCTGGTTGACAGTGGGATGCTTCCGGAAGTGTTTTCAAAGGTAATCGAAGCAAAAAGGATATTGGTATCCGACAAAAATAAAACAGTACATGATGCTGTGAAAGAGGCGGGGCTTAGTAGGAGCGCCTTTTACAAATACAGGGATTATGTATTTCCCTTTTATGAGACTTCAAGAGGAAGAGTGATTACACTTTTTTTTGTAGTTGAAGATTTTTCCGGAATTCTTTCAAGCATTATCAACACAATAGCGCAGGCTAAGGCAAATATCATCACCATAAACCAGAACGTTCCGATCAACGGGCTTGCAGACGTTACCATATCAATAGCGACGACGGGAATGACTATGGATATCGGTGGGATGATGGATAGGCTTGGAGAAATTGAAGGTGTGCGAAGGCAGGAAATCTTGGCGCGGGAATGAGACGTGGAAAGCGTACGATATAACGGAACATAAGGCGGGAGGAACGACATTATGAACATTGCGGTTATTGGGTATGGCGTCGTCGGATCAGGTGTGGCCGAGGTCATAAGAAAGAATGCTCAGGCCATAGAGCACAAAGCAGGCAAGAGGATTGCAGTGAAGAGGATACTCGATATAAGGGATATTACAGATGGCCCGGACAAAGCTCTGTTCACAAAGAATCCTGATGAGGTTTTTAATGATCCCGAAATTGGCGTAGTTGTTGAAACAATCGGCGGTGTCGGGGTATCCTATGAATATACAAAGAGAGCTTTAGCTGCAAAAAAGCATGTGGTCACCTCTAATAAGGAGCTGGTAGCTACCTATGGACCGGAGCTGCTTAAAATGGCCGCGGACAACGGTGTGAGCTATCTTTTTGAGGCAAGTGTCGGCGGGGGCATTCCGATTATACACATATTAAACCAATGTCTTGCCGCAAACATAATTAGCGGTATTACGGGCATCTTGAATGGAACAACAAATTATATATTGACTCAGATGCAAAGGGAGAGCCGTGATTTTAGTGAAGCCCTGGAGAATGCGCAAAAGAACGGTTACGCTGAGGCAGACCCTACTGACGACATCGAAGGGGTTGACGCATGCAGGAAAATTGCCATATTGTCCTCAATTGCATATAATGAATTCGTGGATTGCAGGAATATATATACAGAGGGTATTTCAAAAATCACCCTTGTTGACATGCAATACGCAGAAGCAATGAATTGCACCATTAAGCTAGTTGCAATAAGCAAAAGAGAGGGGAACAGCATTTTTGCCAGGGTATCGCCTGCACTCATCAGCCTGAATCATCCTCTTTCCAATGTAAATGACGTTTTTAATGCTGTTGTTGTCAGGGGTGATGCAGTTGGGGAGACCATGTTTTATGGTAAAGGAGCGGGCAAGCTGCCGACGGCGAGCGCTGTAGCAGGCGACATTGTATATTTGGCTAAGCATAATGGTAGCTGTAAAAGCGGCTGGAGCAGAAGTGAGCATAACAATGTAATGCCTGTTGGTGACAGCAAAACCCGCTTTTTTGTCCGCGTTGCTTCCAGGAACAGCAGCGAAGCAGTGAAATGCATTTTAAAGGTATTTGACAGTATTGAGCTAATTAAGCCGGGCGGAAATGAATTGGCAGGCGAGATTGCTTTTACAACCTCCAAATTGCCGGAAAAGCAGCTTAGGGAACGGATAAATGAGCTGGAAAAAATGGCAGCCGTTAAGGATGTTGTAAATGTAATCAGAATAGAGGAGGAGTAGCAGCCCATACTAAGTGGAATGAAGGGATGGAATTGAAATCTGTGAAAGGCCTGATACACATATATACCGGAAATGGAAAGGGAAAGACAACGGCGGCTATCGGTCTTGGTGTCAGGGCTTGTGGCAGCGGGATGAGGGTGCTTATGGTTCAGTTCCTCAAAAGTATGCCGACCGGTGAAATGGCTGCTTTGAAAGCATTGGAGCCCAATTTTATTTTGCATAGAGGCACAAAGCAAAAGAAATTCACATGGCAGATGAATGAGAGTGAAAGGCTACAGACAGCTGCGCAACAGAAGGCTATTTTTGAATTTGCGGTAAATAATGCAATAAGTGGTGCATGCGATTTATTGATATTGGATGAAGTACTGGGAGCTATCTCAACAGGGATGCTTGAAAAAGGCAGTCTGCTGGAGTTAATTAAAAATAAGCCCGTAGACCTTGAGCTGGTGCTTACAGGTAGGGGCGCAAGTGATGAATTAATCGAGCTTGCCGATTATGTTTCCGAGATTAAGGCTGTGAAGCATCCGGCCTGCAAGGGGATCAAAGGCAGGGAAGGGACAGAATATTAGGGGAGGAATTGCATGGAGCATAATTCAGTTAAACGGTTAGTACTAAATAGTCTTTTTGTAGCGCTTGTGTTTTTGGCTACATATTTTACCCGTGTTCCGACTCCTTTGCCGGGAGGGTACTTCAATCTGGGTGATACGGTGATCATGCTTGCTGCGGTCTTTATGGGTCCTGTGGGCGGGATGCTTGCGGGCGCTATAGGCTCTGCCCTTGCAGATGTGGCAGCCGGGGCGTTTTTGTTTGCCCCCGTAACCCTTGTTGTAAAGGGTATTGAAGGATTGGTTGTTGGGCTGTTGGCAGCGAAGCTGCGCAAGAAGGACATAAGCAGATCCTCCTATAATTTTTCGCTTATTCTCGTTGTAGCCATAGGGGCAATCATAATGGTGGCCGGCTACTTTTTAGCAGAAACCTTCATATTGGGTTTATTCGATGAAACCTTCGGATTGACCGCCGCTGTTGCCGAATTGCTGCCAAACTCTGTTCAGGGCGCACTGAGCGCGCTTTTGGGCTATGTACTGATACTGCTGCTTTCAAAGGCGAATTTTGATAAGCTTATTGATTGATTATCGGAAGCTTCATTAAGAGGAGCTGGTAGTTGTAAGCCTTTATATTTCAGGCAATAGAGGAATTTGAACTCTTTTGTCGAATATAAATATAAATGTGGTACAAATCTATCAGACAAGCTATTGAGAATAAGTATCAATCCGAATCGCAATGGGGTGGAATGTATGCATACCCGAAGCACTGTAACACATTTCTCTAATCGTAGGGTGCTTTTTACATATTTTATTACCTACCTGATTATCATTACGATCCTATTTTTGGTAATTGGCAGCTTTTCCCATTCCAACATTGTCAGGGGCGAACGTGAAAGAGTTCAGATGGAGATGGAACAGGCGGTAAACGAAGCTGTGAATGTTATGGACGCAAACCTCAGGGATGTGCTAAAACTCCAATCCTCATTTAATGTCAATTTGGATGTGTCACTCCTTCGGAAACTGGACGCTGATTTTAAGTCAAAGGAGTATATGCGCTTTTTAGAAATGTCCAATAAGCTGTCCAATTACACATCCACAAGCCAGTTTTTAGACAAAGTGGTATTGTATTTCCATTTCAATCACCTTTTTATCGCTTCAAATATGATAGATAGCCGTCCTGAAATATTCTTCAAATTGAATTTTCCAAATGATCGTCTTGCGTATAAGCAGTGGCGTGTCCAGCAAATGCTACGCAAAAGTAATGTTTTTTATGTGAAGGAGAATTCTATAGATGGTTACGTAAACCTCTACTACCGTTTGCCCATATTGGATAAAGGAAAAGGGGTTACGGTAATTACCGGGATTAAAGTAGGCGAATTAATAGAAGAGCTGGGATTGACCAATTTATACAATGATTCCGCACTCATAATTGAAGACGGAGATGGGAATATATTGTACGCAAACCAGGAATCAGCAACGGCGCTGATGTATTTAACACAGTCAGCACCCGACAGATCAAATGTCACAGTGGAAGGCACAAGCTATGAGGCGTATTCGGAAAAACTGTCCCTCCTTGACTGGAGGATTAGCTACTTTGTTTCCACAGATGAAATATATGCAGACAGTAGAAGAACTTATCTGCGTCTGTTAGGGATGTATTCGCTGGTACTTATTACATCACTTTTTCTGGCAGTAGTATTCTCAAAAAAGATGTCTGTTCCGGTTACCTCATTGCTGCGCTTGGTTGATAGATGGGGCAATAATACAAGCTCCTCTACAGATAATGCAATAGATAGAGAGCATAAATCCTTTGTTACTAAGTATCTTTACTATGTGCTTCGTCGGGTTTCTGATATGTTTAATGACAATATGGAGCTTACCTCAATGATTCACGAGTATAAAGAGAATTCTCAAGGAATTTTGTATAACAGGCTCCTAAAAGGCGAAGTGATATCTGCAGACGAATTAAAGATGATAGAAGAAGAGTCAATACTACATTTTAATTATTATACAGTTGCTATAGCAAGGATTATTTCTCATGACAGCGAATCAACGGATGTTGCTGCGTTTGCAGCTTCCGAGATGTTTTCCCGCATGCGTGAAAATGGATTCTACTTCTGCAAAACTGCCTTTGACAGGTTTACGATCATAATATGCGGACATAAGTTTTCTGAGCAAAGCGAAATTGCAGGTATGATAGAATCGTGTATGAGTAAAATGAATTTTGATTCATTTGTTTCATTAAGGTGGGGCATAGGGGATACAGTTACGAATTATGATCAGGTTTTCGTATCTTACAGGAATGCGGAATATGCGCTGAATAACATGGACGTCCTTGATAACAAGGTTATCTTATTTTACAACAGTAAAGACAAACAAAAAAACAGGCTGACATACAGCTTTGATGACGCTCAACGTCTTTATACTATATTAAGTAACGGGGAATCTGAAACTGCTGTTCAAGCTATTAGAGAGCTTGTGGATAGAAACAAAGAGGTATTGCAAACCTCAAAGGGGCAGCGAATAAGATTCATATCCATGCTGTCGGAAACCACCCTGCTGTTGGTATCAAATATCACCAAAACCGACAGCCAGCTGGAAAGAGAAATAGAACGAATTCTCAGACAAATGAAAAGAGCAGAAAGCACTGACAGTATAATGAGATGTATGACGGAAGCAGTCAACAAGCTATGTTCATATGTAAACACGCGGACTAGTAGCAATAACAAGCGTTTGATTGATAGGATAACTAAATTCCTGGATGATAATTATGGCGATCCCAATCTGGGTCTTTCTTCTATTGCCCAATCCATGCGCCTGACAGAGAGCTATATATCGGGCTTCTTCAAGCAGAATAAAGGTATTAATATCCAGAACTATATAGAGCAAAAGCGTATGATGAAGGCTGTAGAGATGCTTAAGGAAACAAGCCTTCCCACAGCTGAGATTGTGAAATCGGTAGGTTACTATAATACAAATACATTTTATAAAGCATTTAAGCGAAACTTTGGCATGACACCGAAGGAGTGTAGGGAAGGGATAAAGTAGGGTAAAAAAGTGGTTAACCACGTTAAATGGTTAACCACTTTACACCGATATACGT
>CAYOKA010000139.1:0-2588 GCA_964404395.1 uncultured Oscillospiraceae bacterium
TCTTGCGTGAGGCTGATATTTCTTACGAAATCCGGCAGTCCCTTATATACATCAAAGGTTTCCTTTATGTTGGGATCCCTGTAGGACGCCATCATAAAGGCGGTATAGCTGAAGTTTATTATGTTGTCATAAGCTCCGTAGCCGAGTCTTATCTTCGGCGTTATGTAGTTTTCGCTGATAACGGATGCGATTGGGAAGAATTTACCGCTGAACTGTGCGCCCATATCCTCGTATGTGGCTGAAATCATGTTGTATTGAACGGGTGTATCAATTGCAATTGCTTCTCTTTGTGCAGGTGTCGGCAGTGCCGAGTAATCCTGTGCAACAATTGCCTTTGCAGGCAGAGCATCAATCAGCGATTTAATTGCCTTATCATACTGAGCGATACTGTCTTCGTTGCCGGAGAACAGGGTAATCATGTTTGTGCGGTTGGCCACCAGCTCATGCATGGCTTCCAATTGAGCCAACACGGCATCAGGATTGGACTTAAGTGCTTGTTCCACTTCCATAAGGAAATAGTAGTAGTCCAGACCCATAATGTAGTTTGTATAGTTGCTGCAATCGTTAGAAAGCGCCAGATTGCGTGTAATCAGTATATTTACCGGGGCGTTGGTAATTTGATTCTTTAAATTCGATATTTGCTGATTTACTATATCAATAACAGGGGCTGCGTCATCAAATTTTGTATTGAGAAGTATTTCCTTAGCCAATGAAAGCTGCTCGTCATATTCGCCCATTACTCCGATCCAAGTGGTCGCGATGATAGGAACGAATTCGTTCCAATCCTTCTGAGGAATGGTTGAGACATTGAAACCGGCTCCGGACAGATGCCTCATTGCCTGCGTAGCCAGCTGCTCTCTGGAATAATTCTCTGTGTTCACTTTACCCAGCAGGCTGGTATATAGCTGCAAGAAATGGAGCTTTTCAGCTGGTACTCCGGATGTATCCAAGACCAGTGATGTCAAGCCTGTAGCACCTACATCTGCCTGTGCCGACATAATCCTTACACCGTCGGTGTATAGAGTGTCTTTGATATCATATTTTTTAACTTCAACCGGCAAATCCTCAACCTTTACCACCTGAAGATTTTTCACGACGGCCTGTTCAGCCTCATTAGTTTGTCTGTCATTCCATGCATTATAGGCCTTCGTATCGTTAACTATCTTCTCAATTTCCTCGCTGGTCATGGATGCCTTAAGGTCTGCCAGATACTGCAACTCCTGCTCAGCCTGCTTCTCTGTGAGTCCTGCCTCAGGAATCGTTGTTACCAGAGCGGCATGGTTGTTTTCCCGGAGATACTTTGACGTCAGATCCTCCATGTAGCCCTCGCCAACTTTTTTAGAAATGCTCTCTATGATTTGCAGTACATCATTATAGTAATCAAAGCTATCGTAGTTTGCCCACAGAAGGCTTACGCTCGTTCCAAGATTGACTCCCAGATTGCTCATCTCCGTTATGTTTGAGCTACTGAGCAAAGTAGCCGAAATAGTAGCATCGACCATTTCCTTGTCAAACCCGTTCTTAATCAAGTCAGCGATGCAATCATCTACCAGTGCCTGGAATTCATTTGCCTTGCCCGCATCGGCGTTTTGCGCAGAGAAGGTAATGACAGGTTGAATTTTGCTATCGTTAAAGCTAACTGCCAGGTTCCCGCCAAGCTGCTTTTCTGCAAAGGCCAGCTTTAGTGAAGAGGTGTTCTGATTAAGGATAGCCGCCAGGATACTCAGCCCCGTCAAATCCTCGTTGCCAACGTCAGTAAGTGCGAAAGCATAATCGATTTGTGCCGCATTTTCCGTGTTGGAAGCCGCAGTAACCGGGAAAGCGTAGGTTTTCTCGGCTTTCTGAGTAAATGGCGCAACTATCCCCTCGTCTACTTCTATATCCTCTTTATCGAATTTGCTAAGATACTCCTCATCAATCAGCTTCAGGAACTTGGTGTAGTCCAGGTTGCCGAAGAGTACCATTAGCGAATTGGAAGGATGGTAATATGTTTTGTGTGTATCTATGATTTGCTCATAGGTTAAGTCCTTTATGTTTTCAGGCTTTCCACCGGAAACATTAGACTGAACGCTGTTAGGGAACAGAGCGTCCATAACATTATTACTTGCTGCTGAAGAAATGCTACCCAGCGCACCCTTCATTTCATTATATACGATACCGTTAATAGTAAGAGGAGCGTCGGCGTCAGCCATTTCATATCTCCAGCCCTCTCTGAGGAAAATGTTCTTATCATCATAAACTGACGGATTATAAACACAGTCCATATATACGTCGGTCAGCTTAAGCAGCTGTTCCTCACTCATTGAGGATACAGGGTAGGAGGTCATTGTTGGAAAAGTCAATGCATTGATAAACGTACTATATGTTTGATTGGCGACAGTGAATAATAGGTCCTTCAAGGGGTATTTTTTTGAGCCCGATACTGTGATGTGCTCCAGTATGTGATTGGCTCCGTTGTTATCGACGGCGGGAGTTCTGAATGATATTTCAAAAGACCTGTCGATATCCTTGCTTTGTATGTACAAAAGCTCTGCCCCTGTTTTGACGTGCTCGAACAGGACAGTTTTTGAATGGATTAGCTCCATGTC
>CAYOKA010000139.1:2688-5737 GCA_964404395.1 uncultured Oscillospiraceae bacterium
CCGTCTCCGCCCATTAGCTTTTCTACTTCATCTACGGAAACCTGGTTGAAGTCGCCCTCAATGGTATGCTTAAGGCAGCTTGCGTCCATTCCGTAATTGGCCAGTGATACTGCGACATTTGCCTCGCCCCCGCCATAAGTAGCCCCAAAGGTGTCAGCCTGAATAAAGCGGTAATACCCTTCAGGAGCCAGTCTCAACATAATTTCACCAAATGTAACTATTTTAGCCAATTAGAATCCTCCTGTCTAAGTATTTATAGAGCCAACGATATTATATATTTGTTTGTCTAGATAGTCAAATGATGGAAGAATAGAGCGCCGGAAACATTTTTATGAATATAACGTCAAATATGAGTGTATCGCAAAAAAGATGGTATGGTTAAAGAATTCCCGATAGCATAATGGTTAATTTTTCTGCAAGATGGTTAAATTCTAATAGACTTATATAAAGGAAGATTTAATGAATGCTTTTGTGGAAAACGCAAAACAGTTTTGGAGCTGGTGCTTATCGGTGCTAAATGATATAGCCGACAGCATCGCCAGCTCATCCATAGATTTCAAAGAGATATCCGGATATTATACACTGGTATTACGGTGGATATTCCCGCTATTGGCTGTTGCCATTTTTTTACGTTGCATTCTGCCGCTTTTGCAGGTGAAGAAGGGAGAAACAGTGTGGGGCTATTTGGATATGGCCGACGGCAGCAGGAAGCCTCTTAACCACTGGGAGAATTCCATCGGGAGAAGCAAGCTATCCGATATAATGGTAGATTTTGCCTTTGCATCAAGAAGCCACGCTGTACTCGCATTCCGCAGCGGCGTGTGGACCATTTACGATCTGAGTTCAAAGGGCGGTGTGAAGGTTAATGGGGAGAAGATTGAAAGCTCAGCAACAGTGGCGTTTGGAGATGTAATTTCAATCGCGGGTCTGGAGATGACGTTGAATTCACCAGATGGGGAAGTATCAAAGGCGGAAAGGCAACAGGAGCCGTGTCAGACCGAAGGAACAGGCGAGCGATTGCCGCAGGGATGGGACACACGGCAGCAGGAGCAAAAACAGCAGAACACAGTGCGGCAGAGTTCTTGGCCGCAGGAAGCGGAGCTAGCCAACAGAAGCCAGACCCAAGGCGACACGTCAACCGTTAATAACAGTACCGGCAATAGCAGTACAATTAATTACGGTGCTATCAATAACAGCGCCAACAATAGCAGCATCATAGGTGCAAGGTTTAAAACCGGAGCTACTTTGTGGATGATTATTTTCACGCAGATTCTCGGAGGGCTTCAGATCTGGATTTCTATGGGCAGCAGCAAAAATCCTGCGATACCGATTACATTTATAGCTTTTATTATTGTAGAGCTAATTTATTATTCTATCATGAGGCGCTTTAGCAGGAAAAGCTTTGAGCTGGAGCTGCTGGGCTATTTTCTTTGCGGCATTAATCTTATTATTGTTGCTTCGGCGAATCCTGATTCATTGTATAAACAGCTTATAGCAATAGTTGCGGGCATGGCTGTGTACACTGCTTTGGGGATTATTATGCATGATCTGGCGAGGGCGCGTAAGCTGAAATATATCCTTGCGGCATGTGCCCTTCTGCTCCTGGTATTAAATCTGACAATAGGCGAAACCCGCTACGGTGCGAAGAACTGGATCAACCTGGGCTTTATAACCTTTCAGCCACTGGAATTTGTAAAGGTTGCTTTTGTTTTAGCCGGCGCTGCCACATTGGACAGACTTCTTACTAAGCAGAACATGACGGCATTCATTGGGTTTTCCGGAGCATGTATTTGCGCACTGGTATTAATAAGGGATCTGGGTACTGCGGTAGTTTTCTTCGGCACATTCATTGTGATTGCATTTATGCGCTCGGGAGACGTCAGGACTTTAGCGTTGATATCGTCCGGAGCGGTGCTCGGTGCCATAGCGGCGATAGTTTTCATGCCATATATTGCTACGCGGTTCGCCACATGGGGGAATGCCTGGGAATTCGTCAATGATGCCGGATATCAGCAGACTCGCACGATGATATATACCGCAAGCGGCGGCATGCTGGGCGTGGGTGGAGGGGATGGATATCTTGTAAACGTTGCGGCGGCGGATACGGATTTGGTATTCGGAGTGTTAAGCGAGGAATGGGGGCTTATTGTAGCGCTTATAGCGGTTTTGATTATAGTTTTTTTCGGGGTTTATGCAGTGATTCTTACCAAAAGCTGCAGATCCTCTTTTTATGCAATCGCGGCCTGCGGCGCGGCTTCTGTTTATTTAATACAGATGGGATTGAATGTTTTGGGTTCTATGGATATCCTGCCGCTGACGGGGGTAACGATTCCCTTTGTATCAAATGGAGGTTCTTCCATGATTGCATCCTGGGGACTTCTTGCATTCATTAAGGCTGCTGACGGCCGTATTAGACAGAATAAGCTTGCGGGGGCTAGCAGGCCAGATGATATTGGGAAGAATAGGCCAAGTGACACAGGCAGGAAAGGAGCTGGCGGATGAAAATACTTCTAAGGCGTGCCGCTGTGCTGCTGGTTCTAATAGTTTCGCTGGTCTTCGGAATGTCAATCTTTTTGACCAGGTATTTTACCAGGGCTCCCCAGTGGGCTAATTACCCTGCAAACAAGCACCTATACGCAAATGGGAAGCCAATTTCGTCAGGAATCATATATGACCGCCATGATAATATACTTTATAAGATGACCGATGGCTCTGTAGAATTTCATAAGAACAAAACTGTACGCACTGCTCTTATGCATGCTACGGGTGACTTAAACAACAATGTGTCCACTGGCGCAGCCTTGGCTTTCAGGGATAAGCTCAGTGGATGGGATTTTGCAAATGGAAGCTACCGTTTTGATGGGAAGCGGGGCGGTACTACCGGTGAGGGTGGAGGAGGCAGCAAAACAATCAGCGACGGCAAAACAAATGATGCCGGTAAGATAATCAGCGGCAGCAATACAAATGATGCAGGTAGGACAATTATGGGCAGGGGCAGCATTGCCCTTACGCTGGATGCGGACTTGTGCGCAACAGCTTACAAGGCGCT
>CAYOKA010000140.1:0-5724 GCA_964404395.1 uncultured Oscillospiraceae bacterium
TGTATATCTTCAACTCATCCACCTCAAGGATGAGCCTGTCAGCATAGTATTTCTTTATATTTCCAGCATCTAAAAGCAACATAAAAAAGTCTCTCCTCTCACATCATCTGTGCAGGAAAGACCTCATCAACATAGATAGGATGTTTGTAGCGTCCGATAAAAGTCCAGTCAAGAACGCTACAAAACAAGGCAGTCAAATGTATAAAGCCAATCCAGCACAAAACAGAGCACAAACAGCCCTGATTAATTTTGTTAAATCGCTGAATTAGCCAATTCTCATTCCTGAATACCTTGCCCTTTCATTAAGATAAATTCATTATAACTCAAAATATGCAGAAATGCATTAAATTTTCGATTAAAGTTTTAGTCGCTTTCGCCAAAAAGTCACGTGCCCTAAGCTACCATGGAAGCAAGTCACTATGAATTTATAGTATCTTACGCTTAAATACCGAGATTATCCACCTTGTACTACCATAGCTCTGAGCAGCCGCAACAGCACTTACCAGTTCCCATCCCTGGGAGCCTAATTCATTCAGCTCATTCTGATATTCGTATCTGTTGACCTTGCCTCCAAGCGCTCCCTTTGCGTCAGTAAAGAGCGTTTTGTATTCGAATCTATCCATATGTTTTGCCCTCCTATCTTTATATCCTCATTTATTTAACGAACCCTACCGACAATTTGTCTGTCCCTAATCTGTGCTTTCATCAGCCTTTTCATTTGGGTTTAAGGCGGCATGCACATAGGTGTCCCAATATATGGGGTTTCCTCTATCATCGTTATGAAAAGAGACGTTTTCCCTAAAATGTGCTTCTCGCTTTAATAAACAAGGCCTATTCCAGCTAATATAGTCCTATAATTGCGAAAATGAGTAGTGCCACTATTTACAAAGGTAGTATAATCTATTACAATTATGTAATAGATTATACTATTTGAATACAGCGGTAAAAGGCAAACTTATCGAAAGATAAGGACGCAAAGCCACGAGTCTACGGTTAATATACCATGATAGTCGGGTTACCAAGGCATTGTGTATGACTAAAAAGCCATGGCTAAATTTTGCAGTGGTTTTTTTTGTGTAAAAATCACAGCCACAACTAAATACAAACCTAAAACATAATGTACAATTGTGAGGATCATCAGCATATGTGACTCATATGATGCACTACTAAATCTAACAATTTTTATTCTAAGGCAGGTGGAAAAAGTATGTATGAAGAAATAATCTGTAAAAATGAGTACCTAAAAATTTTTGTTAAAACTAAAGGTGTATATATAAAAACTTATAAGAAGGGTTTCCCCATTGCTCAGTTACATAGTATTCTTTCTTCCCATCCTGAAATGCGTATTACTAGCGTTATCACTTTGAAATATTCCCTGAATTCTATTACAAAACATCCTCAGAAATTTGGTGAGCTTAAGGAAAAAATATCAGTTGAAATTACTAATAATGAGTTGAAATCAACTATTGTATTTAACCTTCCCAAGGAAGAATTGGATTTAAATAACAGAGAATCGCTCACTAAAGAAACATTTTCCTTGCTTAATGAAAAAGGGATAATATTCGGTATTAAATATGATATTTTTACAGGAGAGATACTTGGCGGTAAGACTTACGTTATAGCAGAGGGCATACCTCCGACAAATGGTTCTGATGCCGAAATTAGGATGCTAGAGATTAAAGACCCCGAGCCCGAATTACGTGAAGAGGGGAAGGTAAGTTTTTATGATCTTAAGCTAATTAATAACGTTAAAGCAGGCGAATGGTTGGGTGAAAGAATAGAAGCTACTGAGGGAATACCAGGGAAGTCTGTTAAAGGGGAAATAGTTAAACCTGTTAGGGGGAAAAACATCCCGTTAAATTACGATAAAGAGACAGTATGTGAGATATCGGCAAATAACAAAACGGTTTTATACTCAAAAATAGATGGTGCAGTAAATTATACTGATGGAATCATTAGTGTATCAGATCACCTTGTAATTAATGGCAATGTAGAAGTCAGTACAGGAAATATTAAGTTTGATGGTTATCTGACCATAAATGGAACTGTTGCCGAGGGTTTTTCAGTTGAAGCAACAAAAGATATTGAAATAAATGGCGATATTGGTCTGTCAAATGTTGATTCCATAATAAGTACCGATGGCAGTATCTATATCAAAGGAGGAATTTTCTCAAGAGGCGATGTCGAAATTAGGGCAGCTAAAAGTGTTTACACAAAATTTGTAGATAATACTACGATAATCTGTGGTGAAAGCGTTCATATCGGCTATTATTGCTTCAATAGCAGAATTGTAGCCAAGGAAGTAATACTAGATGCATTCAATGGTCAGTTATACGGTGGATATATAGAAGCTGATATCAGAGTGAGAGCTCCTATTATTGGATCTGAGTTTGAAAAGAAAACCTTTATTGAAGTTATTGGTTTTGATAGGAAAGCTTTAGCAGATAAGCTCAATGATACGCTTCAGGAAATTAGCAATTTACGAAAGGTTCAGCAAAAATTGAAACAAGTTCTGACATATTTTGAACAAAATGAATTATCCTACACTCAGATTGATCAGTATAACAAAGCTCTAAAAAGGATACTTTTTGTAGAAGGTGAGATAAGAAGACTGGAAGAGAAAAATAAGCTTACTACAAATTATTTAAAAACTTATGGAGAAGGTGAAATATCCGCAAAGAAGAAAGTCTATCCTAATTGCACCCTGGTTATTAAAAATCAGAATGCTGAGATACATTCTTCCTCCATTGCACCAATATTCTATGTTCAGGATGGCCAATTAAAACAAATCTAATGAATAATAATGCTTTGTTCGGCAATCCTATCCAGAGCCGCTACTATATTGGCTTATTAGTAATCGAAGCAAGCTTCAGCTTATCCATGAATTTCATTGCCGCATCTCTGCCGCCCTTAATCCGGAAGTAAACAACACCGGAGCAGCCTTTAGGCAGATACTTCTGTGCAAGATTGTAATATTTGTCGCTCTTGAGTGTAGTGTGACAAAATGTTAAAAACGCTTGCAATTCATGATACTATGTAGTAAAGTTATAGAAAATAAATACATATATTCAAACTGTTGATTGAGAAGAGTACATACTTTCGATTTCTTCAAAGAGAGTTGCAAATGGTGAGATTGCAGCAAGACAGGGAGTATGGAATGGGCTCATAAAGGTGGGAAGAAAGGTTTTTGACTTAGTAATGCGGTCTTTGACTGAGTAATGCCCAACGGGATTTCCGCCCGTTATCAAGGGAAAGCGTATGAGTGTACGTTAACGAGAGGATGCGTTTGCATCAATTTAGGTGGTACCGCAGAAGTTACAAGCTTTTGTCCTATGAATACAGGACAGGAGCTTTTTTTGTTGCTAAAAATCAGTGCCATTAACGTTTGCACTGTAATGTTAGCAGCGAGAAGCAATACAACGAGGAAGGAGAGCAATATGAAAAAAGGCAGATTTGGCATTTATGGAGGGCAATATATGCCGGAGACATTGATGAAGGCCGTTCAGGAGTTGGAGGACGCATACAGGTTCTATAGCAATGACAGCGCCTTTAGAAACGAGCTGGAGGACTTGCTGAGGGAATACGCCGGCAGGCCGTCACTGCTTTATTACGCACAGAAAATGACCAGGGATC
This sequence comes from uncultured Oscillospiraceae bacterium, assembly GCA_964404395.1. Lineage (GTDB taxonomy): Bacteria > Bacillota > Clostridia > Acetivibrionales > DTU013 > JAAYBT01. Next base: position 3,634 of record CAYOKA010000140.1, read on the forward strand.
TGGGTGGAGCAAAGATTTATCTAAAAAGGGAGGATCTCAACCACACAGGCTCACACAAGATTAACAATGTTCTCGGCCAGGTGCTTTTGGCAAAGAAAATGGGGAAAACTCGAGTTATAGCAGAGACAGGCGCAGGCCAGCATGGTGTTGCCACAGCTACAGCGGCTGCCCTTATGGATATGGAATGTGAAATATTCATGGGAAAGGAAGACACAGAGCGTCAGGCTTTAAATGTATTTCGAATGGAGCTGCTCGGAGCTAAGGTTCACCCTGTAACCAGTGGGACCATGACGCTAAAGGATGCCGTAAATGAAACAATGCGGGAGTGGACAGCCCGAATGGATGACACACTGTATGTCCTGGGCTCTGTAATGGGGCCACACCCATTCCCCACAATTGTACGGGACTTCCAGAGAGTAATCGGAAAGGAAATAAAAGAACAGCTCATGGAGGCTGAGGGCAAGCTGCCTGATGCCGTGGTCGCATGTGTTGGCGGCGGAAGCAATGCCATGGGAGCCTTCTATGAGTTTATTGAGTATGAATCGGTAAGTTTGATTGGCTGTGAAGCTGCAGGCCTGGGCGTAAATAATCCAAAGAATGCAGCGACAATTACCAATGGCAAAGTCGGAGTGTTTCACGGCATGAAGTCCTACTTCTGCCAGGATGAGTATGGCCAGATAGCCCCTGTTTACTCTATCTCAGCCGGGCTTGATTACCCGGGGATAGGCCCTGAACACGCAAATCTGAACGATACAGGCAGAGCCCGGTATGTAGCCATTACGGACGAAGAAGCGGTAAGCGCCTTTGAATACCTATCGCGCACCGAGGGTATCATCCCTGCCATAGAAAGCGCCCATGCCGTTGCCTATGTCAGGAAGCTGGCGCCTATGATGCGGAAGGATCAGATTATTGTCATCAATATATCAGGCAGAGGCGACAAGGACGTCGCTGCAATAGCAAGATACAAGGGGGTGGATATACATGAGTGAAGCCATAAGGAAAACTATCAACCAAACCACTGATAAACCTGTGAATAAGCCCTTAAATAGGCCTTTGGTTAAGCCTATGAGTAGAATTACAGGTGCGTTCAAAAATCGTAAAGCATTTATCGCCTTTATCACGGGCGGTGATCCGGACCTGGAAACAACTGAGAAGCTTATCCCTGCTATGGCTGAGGCAGGTGCAGACCTGATAGAAATCGGGATACCCTTTTCTGACCCTGTGGCAGAGGGCATAGTCATACAGGAGGCAGATAAACGTGCACTGGGAAATGGCTGCAACACAGACAGACTTTTCGATATGGTAAAACGGGTCAGGCTGAAAACTGATGTGCCGCTGCTTTTCATGACTTACCTAAACCCGGTTTTAGTCTACGGAAAGGAGCTATTTATGAGTCACTGCTCAGAATGCGGGATAGACGGATTAATAGTCCCGGATATGCCCTTCGAGGAAAAGGACGAGCTGGCAGGCGTGTGTGAAAGGTATGGAGTTGAATTGATTTCAATGATTGCTCCAACCTCTAAGGAGCGAATAGAAGTAATCGCCAGGGAGGCACAGGGCTTCCTCTACTGTGTTTCCTCGTTAGGTGTAACAGGTGTACGCAGCAGCATCTCCGAGGACATCGGTAAGCTGGTGCAAAAGGTACGTGAAGTCACGGATATTCCCTGTGCAATAGGCTTTGGTGTCTCAACTCCCGAGCAGGCTGGTTTGATGGCTAAGCTATCTGATGGTGCAATAGTAGGAAGCGCAATCGTCAAGCTAATAGCAGAACACGGCAAAAATAGTCTGGATCCGGTCACTGAGTATATTCGAGCTATGAAAAAGGGGATGGAGGATGCCATTAGGCTTAACTAATCAAGTAAAGGCGAGGAGGATTTGAATATGTATAAAACCATATTAAGTAAATGTCAAATTCTTTCAAGATGTAAGTAAAATTTAGAAGAAATTAATGCTGTGAAATACTAGAGGTAAAACATGAGCTTCCAAGTAATCCCCTGAAGCCCTATTAGCTCAGGTAAAACTGTCACACACCAAATTTTTTAACCTATATATGGCATTTTCTCTTGTTCGTTAAAATAATTAAACATTTTA
>CAYOKA010000141.1:0-5724 GCA_964404395.1 uncultured Oscillospiraceae bacterium
CATTGTAGCATTTGAATAATATTTTCTCTTTGCCTCCTGCAGCCGGGCAATATGTACATTCAATAACATCCTTTGCCGCTACTGGTTTATATTCTTGCATACCGCTATCCGGATCTGTGCATTTCCCAATAATTCTGTCGGTTTTGTTATCTGCAGTTATTTCTGTAATCATTTCCGGCAAGGGAAATTGCACATTGTCTATTTCTATTGAAGCAAATGTAAATACATTCGTAAACATAAAAATCAAGGATAAGACAAAAATAAATCTTCTCAAAACGGCACCTCCAAATTATATACAGTCTTTTTGAATTTTATTTAATAGTAAAGTCCTTTTGCTCAAGTTGATCATATATGTCTTTCACAGGTTTAAAGTTAGATATGGGGTTTTCCCGCAGCTTCAATGTCTTGAGGTTTGTCAATCCAGAAAGTGGGGAGATGTCCCTTACATTATTAAAGAATAAAGTTAAGTGATATAGATCTTTCATATTTGACACGGGAGATAAATCACTAATATTATTGAGATCCAGATTAAGCCACCTTAATTTCGTAAGCTTTTCAAGAGATTTGATATCATTCAGGCCATTATCAAGTAGTGATAATGTCTCAAGCTTGGTCAGATTGGCTAGAGGGCTTATATCTTTGACAGAATTGTTTCCAAGACCCAGAAATTCAAGCTCTGTCAATGCTTCCAGCGGCTTAATATCAGTAATTTTATTAGTGGTCATGTTCAGGTTTACTAAATTGGATAAATTAGCAAGGGCATCAACTTTTCATGATTATTCATCCCCCATAAAAAGTATTTTGGCGAATATCTAATCCCCGATTTTTCTTTGCAGCAAAATATATCAACTAAACTTATATTATGTTACTTTGTGATATATTTCCTGTTCTATTGTTAAATTATATACTCTTAGATTAATTATTGTCAAATATCCTGCTTTTTTCATTCCCATTCATCTATTTGTATTGTTCACACGGGATATAGGCATAGAAAGGCTTCAAGGTTACCTGAAGCCGCTGGTACTATTAATAAGAAATATGAATGCTTTCAAAAGTACCGCCGGGGATGGAACAGTGATTGGCGCACAGATAAAATATGATACCGCCCAGGAAACCGAAACCATTGCAAAGGGCCTTATTGATATTGTCGCAGGTCACAAAATTGACTTCCTGTGCGACTATTACACCTATGAGGGGCAATATAGCGACACCTACTATCTGGGAGAGTAGTAGCATTTTTCTTACTGATTATAGCTGTTTTTAACCTATCTATTCAGACAAGGGATAAATAGAATATTAGTGAATAGTTGTCGTTTTTATGCCGGAATCCTATCACAAAGGGGGAAACCTAAAATGAGAAGAAATCTGTCTATAATTCTGCTGTCTGCGCTAGTATTATGCATACTGCCCTTTTCTACTTCGGATGCCATGAGCACGGACTCCGACGAGCTTCGTGTTCTACATTCCACTGCCTTTGCTGTAAATACTGCGGCATACCAGGGCGCTTCCGCCTGGGCTACCACAGAACTGGACAAAGCTGAGGGATATGGTCTTATCACAAATCGCATTAGAAACAACATGGCAGCAAAGGTCACCAGGGAAGAATTTGCGGAAATCTCACTGAAGCTTTATGAGAAGTACACAGGAGAAACGGTGCCGCAGGGAACTATCAGATTTTCCGATACAACCAATCCGGAAATACTGAAAGCCGCAAATCTTGGTCTCGTCACAGGTGTGGGTGGCAACCGTTATTCACCCGGCGAGCTTGTCACAAGAGAGCAAATGGCTACTATCCTTTTTCGGGCCATAAAAGTCATCAATCCCGCAGGAAACTACCAAAGCCAAGGTGTGGCAACCTTTGCCGATGACAACAAGGTGGATTCATGGGCTCGGGAAGGAGTATACTACTGTTACAGAGTTCAGATTGTAAAAGGTGTGGGAAAGATAAACGGAGCCGACCGGTTTGATCCCGACGGAAACGCCACGCGGGAACAGGCTGTTTTGGTATCCTTAAGGGCTTATGAGTTATTGACAGGGATAAATTCTCCTGCGAGCATCGGCAATGGCACCGGCACAGGTACTGATACAATAACAGCTAATGCAGCAGATTCAGGGGCGCATCCGTCCCAAAGAGGGTTAAAGCTTCCGGTGGGCTTCCCTAAAAACATCCCCTTCACCGATGATGCATACAGTTTAACCAAAGAAGTGGGTGCAGACAGCATTTTCCTGCAATACCAGTCCAATAAGAAGCTAGCTGACCTGGCAACTTTCTACAGGAACTTTATTAATCAATATGACAGCGACTGTCAGGAGTTTAGCGACGGAACCTATTCTATTTTTACAGCTGATATGCCAGGTTATGAATTGACTTTGATGATAACGGACCTGGGGAATAAAATGGTGGGTATGACATTAGACTTTCCGGAGGGTGTACCCGGTACAACCGAGGATGGCGGAGGTGCAGTTACGGCAGGTGCAGGCGGTACAGGAGACGCAGGAACAAACCAGGGAGACTCAGGGCAAGACAGTGAGCTCAGCGGGCATTATGCCAAAACAGATTACTCGGATGGAGTAATGGACGCAAGCGGCGTTTCAAATCCGAATGCAATGATACCGAACAGGTTGGTTGCCGGCGCAGACATTACCGATCCGTATGCTACTAGTATTTTTATCAGGAAGGATGACAAAAGTCTTTGGGGCTTTAGCGGTTCTTCATTATATACCGGGGCAGTCAGGGACACATACGGATGGGATCCGATTGAGGTGGTCTCATCATGGACAATGATTGAACAGGAAGGCTACTGCCTTGGTACCGAATTCAGTAATTACTTTGTTCTGAAATCCGATAAAAGCCTCTGGACATACGGATCAAACCGTGAATACCTTCTCGGGAATGGTGAAATCTACCTGTACGGCCATCATCCGCCGACAAAAATACTGGATAACGTTAGGACTGCCAATATAGGTCAAAACGGTATTGCTGTGAAAACCGACAACACTTTATGGATTTGGGGGTGGTCCCGGGCGGTCTTTTCTGTCCTGGAACAAGCTGAATCTGACAGGCTTGTCCCCGAAAAGGTAATGGATAATGTTGTAGATGCAGTTCAAAGCGCAGGCTTATACCACGATACCGAGGGCTTAATAATGGTTCTGAAGACCGACGGCAGTGTATGGACCTGGGGAAATGGGAACTGCGGAGATGGCGGAGTAACTCCGGGAAGAAAAACTCCAATCAAGGTGATGAACGGGGCAAAAAAGATTGAAGCCAGCCACTCACTGTGCTGTATAATTAAAAATGACAACAGCCTTTGGGTATGGAAAGCGCATGAAACCGAAGCCGGTTCAAAATTTGAACAAAAGCTGGACCGTCCTGTCAAAATTATGGATAATGTCAAAGAAGTATCTCCGGGTGACGGCTTCCTGATAGCCCTGAAGGATGACGGAACCGTTTGGGCTTATGGAGATAACACTTTCGGAAAATGCGGAATTGGAAAACTGACCCCTGAATTCCTGTCAAGCCCGGTGAAGATATTGAGCGGAGTGGCTGAAATCAGTGCCACATATTACAATGCTTTTGCATTAATGAATGACGGCAGGGTTATGGGGTGGGGGATCAATGACGCTACAAGGCGTGAGGGAGACTATGACTGGCTTGATACCGAAGAATGGAGAATACTCACACCGACTGAAATAGGGGTTACTACCAAATAAGGTAAATATTCAATTTTGGCTAAACGTTATGCCGGAACGAATATGGAACAAGCTCTGGCAGGCGGGAAAAAAGGGGGCTAAAAGCCTCCTTTTTTTAATTACGCTCAATATCCTTGGTTTTGGCAACGCTATTTTGTCGCAGGAATTGCTTCCTCCGGCATAAAGGGATAGTTTTATCAATCCAGTAGAATAAGCTCCTTTTCCTGCTCATCCCATTGCTTCCAGATTTGTTTGTCCCAGCCCACGCTTTCCGGCTCGCCGGAGCTGCTAAACTGCTCGTCAATCTCGAAGTCCGGTCGCAAATCCTTTATATTAACGCCTACTCCATTCACAAACAACTCTTGTTCTTTGTTGCTGAGTTCAATAGGTATGGTCATTTTAAATAAATCTCCAAGCTCTTTGTTAACCCCGGTAACCTCGAAATCTACCATAACCCCGCTAAATTCCACAGTTGTTTCATCACTTTCCTCATCCAGTGTCAGTGTAATTTCTCCTGATTTATCTATGACAGCCGTACAATATCCGAAAATTGTACGTCCAATATAGATGCTTCCATTTTGTTCAGGTGAGGCAAATTCCGTTTGATAAAACTTTTTATTAGCATCATAACGCTTTTGAAGCTGCGTTAAAGGCTTCATTTTTTCGGCGGCTTTAGCCGTGTTATTCTTAAATGCATCCATATTATGCTCCGCATTAACTGTATACATACCCTTGTATGTACCGGCAGCACTGCCAAATTCATCGCCCTGAATCTTATTCATGTCCATAGTAAGAGACCAGGTCTGGTCGTTACCTGGCACACCAAAGAATGAGAAGGTGCGGTAATCAACTCGATCATCAAATTTTATAATCCATCCGGCTTCGTCACTCTTTCTCATGTAGTTTTCCACCTTCTGCTGGAAGAGGGTATAAAATTCGTTCAACAGCCGTTTTGCATTAGCGCCATCGCCTATATCCTTCCATTTCTGTTTTGTGCGTGCGTGAGAATCCGCCATCACCTCGGCAAATTCAACGATTTTTGTGATTTTATCCTGCCATTTGTCAATGAGTTCGAATTCAGAGCCTATTTCCAGAGCTTCACTAATATATCCCTTTGCGGTATCCTTAATTTCATCTTTGACCTGATCGCTTAAAAATTCTCCCGAAACCTGACCGATGTCGTCCCAGCTTTTGGAGGTCATATATTTATTGGCAAGCTCTATAGCAGTCAGGACATCATCAGGGACTACTCCAGTTACGCCGACTGTGGTTATCATATCCTCCTTCCACTGCTCATAATCTTCACTGGTAAATTCCGTTGCGCGCTTTGCTTTTTCAACTGCACGATTTGCTTCAACCAAATCAAGCTGTGTTATCCCCTTATCAGACAAAGCTTTTCTTGCAAGCTTCTCAATTTCCGCCTCGGTAAATGGATAAACCTGCTGGACGTAGCCGCCTTCAATAATAATATTTCCGGATTGAAAACGAAGTTCTTTTTTGTTTTCACTAAACTTGATGCGTGACATATCAACGCCGCTCATTGCATAGGCCGGAGCCGAAAAAGTGCTTAGGATAAGTGCGGCAAGTAGCAGCATCCAGCAAAGTCTTTTTATAATTTTTATGATTCTCATCATTTTCATGATTGACCCGCCTCCTTATTCATGAGCTTTGCAAGCTCATTCAACCCCTCGTGTTCGGAATCAACAAAAAGACCTTCATTTACGTAAAAATACATTTTGTCAAACTCGTCGAGATAAAAGCTCATAATAGCGCAGCCTGCAAAATTGTCACCCTCAAAGGGGTTAACTTTAAGAGCCGCCTCATAATGCCTTAGTGCTCCGCGATAGTTGGTTTCATTCTGTTCAAGAGTCTCCTTGGCAAGAAGACACAGGTATGTATCGTCAAAGCATAAATCGTTTCTGGGATAATCGTTTATTTCCGGCTCATATTTTTCAAAAATCTGATCCTCAAGTTCAATTAATTTAGCTTTGAGTTCCTTGAGCTGGGTAACATTCATGGCAGTCAAAGCCTTTA
>CAYOKA010000142.1:0-5663 GCA_964404395.1 uncultured Oscillospiraceae bacterium
AAAAAATCGTATGATTTTTCTTAAATGGAGACTCTGTTCATGATTTTGCCGTGCTTGTGAGCATGGTTCAAATTGACTATTTGACAATCATATAATATAATATTAATTGATAGGTAGAAAATAAAAGGATGTAGTTAAATGATAGATTCTATATGTGCATTCGGTGATTCGATAGTAAAAGGTGTCATTTTTGATACCATCCGTGGAAGGTATACTTACCTTAAAAGTAGCTTTGCTAACCTTTTTGTCAATCATACCGGCATAAAGGTAGACAACTATGCAAAATTCGGGTGCACCATTACAGCAGGCGAAAAAATCATTGAAAAGCATGAATCAAAGCTATCCGAGTACTACTACACGGTGCTGGAGTTTGGCGGAAATGATTGTGATTTCGACTGGAAGGAAGTATCTGAGAGACCAAACGATATGCATCTTCCCAAAACTCCGCTGGTAGAATTCGAAGCAATTTATTCTAAAATCATTGACAAGGTTACCGCAGCAGGGAGCAAGCCCTTGATATTTTCCTTGCCGCCGCTTAATGCTCAGAAGTATTTTGCATGGATCTCAAAAGGCTTAAATGCAAAAAATATCCTTCACTGGCTCGGTGACAAAGAGCATATTTATAGATGGCATGAGATGTACAATATTGCGGTGGTAAAGCTGGCATCAATTAAAAACATTCCGTTGATTGATATACGCAAGGCCTTTCTGGAGACCAGAGATTATCTCAATCTGTACTGCGAAGATGGAATTCATCCAAACGAGGCAGGACATGCGTTGATATCGGAAGTTCTGAAAGGTTATTCCCTTCAAATGGCATGATGGTTAGACTGTCCGAAAACCACTTAGTGGACAACCATTTACGGTATTAAGTAATAGGTGACTACTCGAAAGGGCACTACTCGTCCGCATTTGATAGTCATCGCTGCTGGTGATTTTTTTAATAACATACTGAATACGGGATTTATTAATGAAGCTATAAGTTTCCTATTAGCTGTTTTATTTTGCCATATCGATAATTGATTGCGCTATTGATCCGCTAACTTAAATAAATTTTCCGTACTCGGCGCGGTTTGGTCGGCCTCCCATTTGGTAACGGCTTGCCTGCTCACGCCCACAAGCTCTGCGACTTTCTCCTGAGACATTCTTTTACCTTGCCGAAATTCTTTTATTCTGTTGCCCAAAGACATTCATAACACCTCCTTACAATGTAAGTATAGCAAAAACGCATGAACACTTCTACCAACTATACGGCAACTATCGGTTGCCAGATGATAATTCGGACGATGTTTGGACGCTGATATAAGGTTTTAGGGCAGATTTTCAGGTCATAATGTCCCCTGTATAACACGTGGTATCAAAACAAAGAAGCCAACAAAGTGGCAGTCTTGCAGGGTTTTCGCATAGAAAAAACCACTCTGTTACAGATACAAACATTGTATCAATAACAAAGTGGTCTTGTGGTGGAGGACACAAGTTTAATACAAAATGCACATATGCGGCATTCATCAGCACATTTTGGGCAAGGTGTATCCTTAAACATATCACATTTCGCAGCCCAATTATTGCATGGGGAAATCTCTCCTGCCCGTATTATGAAAATCCTTTCTTCAAAAAATCAAAGAGCATATCCAGCCGTTGCTCTATGGTTTGCGGGGTCGGCATCTCGTCTTTGTCGAAAAGGATGTCATAATAGTTCATCGAAACATACCCTATGATTCTCGCAATAAAGTCAGTCGGATACCTCTTTGTAAAGTTTTTGCCGGCAATTCCCGCCTCTACGACTTTCATATATGAGCCACTGATACCGGGGAAATATTTCTCCTCAAATTCTACCTTTACCTGACTTTGTTCTTTTACGAACTGTGTGCCGAATTTCCAAAGACCGGGATTTTCCCGCATGAATTCTGCACCGGCTTTTGCCTGTGCTTTCATGATATCGAAGAAATCATTATCCTCCTGTTTCACATCCTCCATCATACGGGCAAAATATGCCTGTTTGATTTTGACGGCATCCTCAATTATAGCGAAATACAATGCCTTTTTATCTCGGAAATAATGGTAAAACGTTCCTTTTGACGTTCCAGATACCGTTATAATTCTGTTTATCGATGCGGTATCGTAGCTGTATTCTCCGAATTCTCTGACTGCCGCATTGATAATATCGTTCCTTTTTGACATGGTTTACTCCTCAGTATCCTGCCGTCTTTTTTTACGCTTTGCTTTTATTTTATTCCATACCTTCAGTTTCAAATACCCGATAGCGATCACACCGGCCGCGATCAGCACCCACCAATGCCACTCCATTTCATATGCCTCCGAATATTAAAATAATTTTTATTGCAGACCCTTTCTGATACGGGGAGCCATCAGTACATATACTACAGCACTAATTGCCAATATAATCACAATACAAATCATTAGTTCAAACCAGGTACCTTTCTGCGACAGAATCATGTCGTTTGCTTTATATGCCCAGTAAAAAGGCGACCAGTAAAAAAGCACCCGCCATCCGCTGCCGACCAACTCATAACCGGCTATCGACCCTGCCAGCGGTAAAAGCATCAGTTTGACGCTTCCGGCGGCTTCCATTACATCACTGCTGTTGACTCCCTGTAAAAAACCGATCATCATACTTAAAACAGTTGTCGCGAGAACGACAAGCAGAACCTTGATGATATTAATCTCATGAAAGCCCGTAATGTATATGCAAGCGATTGTTAATATCAGCGTGTATACAACTCCTGTAAGGCTCTTGCCCAGGATGAAGGCGGTGCGCGGCACAGTTGAAACATTGACGGCACTTACCGTACGGTCGGTTTTTTCCTCCAGCATGTTCAGTGCTATGATCATGCCCGCGAGAACTGCATTTAAAAGAAGCAGCGCATTTACCATGAGCTTTTTTAGCGGCGGTATTTCCCGTCCGAACTCCACAATCTCCGTACGCGAATCCTCGGGTTCCGATCCCTTTTCATACAATGCTTTGATCAGTTTGGTATACTCCAAGACCGTTTCGGGTTCGTTCCCTTGCGCCAGTATGATATATTCTCCTGCTTCCCCGACAACACCCAGCACGCTGTCCCTTTCCATCGCCCGCTCTTCTACAGCCTGCTTGTTATCGAAAAATTCGATATGGGCAAAACTGTCGAAGTAATCCGCCTGCTCTTGGCTTTCATTTTTCACCAGGGCGATATTTACGGTAGTATCGTTGATACCCGGCGTTATCAGATTGACCCCTATAGCAAACACCAAAGGAAGGACAATAATTAAAAGTGGTATCGCTTCTCGCGTGTTGACTTTGAGATCCCTAGCAAAGATCGACCACGTTTTTTTAAGCATACCCATCCCTCCCCTATAGGTTCAGCGTTTTCTTGAAACGCTTATCTGTTATAACAAACAGCAATACTCCTGCGACAAGAAACCCGGCGCTGGCTGAAAGCGTATATGTCATATCGCCTTTTACGGATATAACCTCTTTTAATCCCTGTATGATGGGGTTCGAGGGAATCAACTGTACCCATTGGGGGTTCCATCCCGGCAGAAAGTAAGATATGGCAGGCACCGTCATAAGTATTAAGATAAAAAAGATCGTTCCGAAAGCTTTTGTTATGTCCTTGTAAAAACTCGCAATCATGAGGCCGACTGCAGAAGAGAAAAAGCCGGCGGTCAGAAGCAATAGTAAAATGTGCGCATAGTTGATCTTAAAGCCCATAACGGGCACCAGCACAATAAGCCCTGATACTGTTGCAGTCAAGAGTACCACGAAAATTTTGCTAAGCAGATACTGCGCCACCGAAGAGGCTGTAACTGCATATGCCATTATCACACCTTCCTTTTTATCAAGGAAGGCATATGCAGCTATGACAAACATACCCATAAGGCAACTGTTGAATGCCACCAGTGGTGCAATGGCGTTTTCCCGGTCATTCAAAGGAGTGTACCCGGCTGCAACCAAGTGTACCTTCTGGCTGTCAAAGCTTTGCTTCAACTCATCCTCATTTATATTGTGCAACACTGATATCAGATTTTTCAATCTCGCCGATTCATACCCCTGCAGATAATATTTATAGATAAGCTCGTTATTTGCGTCAAGCGAAACGGTTGCACCAACCTTTGCCTGTGTGTCGGCGAGCGTTCTCACTATGTCTTCACTTTCCAGTATATAAATATCTTCGGCTTCTTTCTCTACAAGCTCCGCAGCATATTTCTCCTCTCCTGCTTTCAGGGTAACTGATTCAACCTTTCCGTCCATATCCTCACTGAGCAAACTTTCTCTCACGAAATCCGCTGCCTGCTGCGGCAGGTCAAGATACAGGTATCTCGTTTCTTTCATTTGCGAATGTTCCGGAATCGCAAAAAGCAATACGGCCAGCAAAACCAAAGCAAACGCGATCTCTATATAAAAGTAAAAGCTCCGGGTAGCCAGGATAAGCTCTTTTTTAAAACTGCTCAAAAGTTTCATATCAAACCAATCCCCTTCCTGTCACTTTTATAAAGATTTCTTCGAGCGTTGCCTCCTTCGTATGCATGGTCAAGATCTCGTTGTCGTCTATGATCTGCTTAAGCCGAGTTCGATCCTCCGACTGTATTGTAGAAAACGTATCCTTTAAAACCACATCGCCTTTTTTATACTCCACGTCAACCATCTTATTACCGTATCGCAGCTTAAGATTTTTCGGCGAATCAATCAGTTTGATTTCCCCATCTACAATAAACGCCACACGACCGCAGAGCTCATCCGCAATAAACATATTGTGTGTCGTCAAAAATACGGTGACACCCTGCTCATTGCGCGCTTTAATGATGTCCTTGATCGTTGCGGCGATAGCCGGGTTCAAACCTGTCGTAGGCTCATCCAAAAACCACAGTTCAGGATCATTTAGCATTGATCTCGCGAAAGTTAGCCTGTGCTTCATACCTTTTGAGAATTCATCTGTCCTTATGTTTTCCTTGCCCTCCAGCCCTACCATTTTGATAAGCTCCATCGGATCGCGGGTCGGTACATCAAACAATTTACTGTAAAAAGCAAGATTCTCCTTTGCGGTCAGTTTGCTGTATAAATTGGACTGTTCAAACGAAACACCTATGTGATTGAACATCTCGTTCCTAAGGTGTTTTACGTCATAACCTGCTACGATTACATTTCCTTTTTGTAAGCCTAGAAGTCCCGTTAATACGCCCTGGGTCGTCGATTTTCCTGCGCCGGAGGGCCCGAGAAAGCCGAAGACTTCGCCTTTTTCCACCTCAAAACTTATATTCTTTACGGCATATTTGTCATCATTTGAGTACGAATGATACAGTTCTTCAACTTTTATCATAAATGGTGCCTCCCTCAAATATAAGTAAACTCTCTGACCGAAAATTTGCTATAGACCACCTAGTATAGACCGGATGGTCTAATTGTATCATATTAATCAGAGATGTCAATACCTTTCTGCCGTAAAAACCTCCGCAGTCACCGCACATATCCGTTCACGGAAAAAGTCAATATTATAGTATAATCTGAACTAGGAAATCACCATTGTGGCAGAATTGGTTAAAGCCTGCGTCAAAGGAGAACGCTTGCAGGTATATCTATGATCCCGCGCTTGGCGATCCCGACAGCGGTATCGCGCCCGGCACGGCATTTGAAGATTTACCCGATGATTGGCAGTGCCCGATTT
>CAYOKA010000143.1:0-5646 GCA_964404395.1 uncultured Oscillospiraceae bacterium
AGCTTGATGCAGCCGGAAAGCCATTATTCGCAGGGGCGGGCACTTACGGATGGTTAACTATCATATCAACGCTATCCTGGGGATTGGGCTATTTTGGGATGCCTCAGGTTCTGTTAAGATTTATGGCTATTACTAGGTCCACCGAACTGAAAAAATCGAGGAGAATTGCAACGGTATGGTGTGTTATTTCCCTTGCTGCGGCGGTTGCTATAGGGTTAATCGGAAGGGTACTGTATCCTGCCGAGCTTTTAACGCGGGGTGCTTCGGAAAATATATTTATCATCATGTCGACCAATTTACTGCCTACCTTGCTGGCCGGCATAGTTATGTCCGGTATTCTGGCAGCAACTATGAGTTCATCTGATTCTTATCTGCTCATAGCTGCGTCTGCCTTCGCAAAAGACCTTTATAAAGGGATTTTGAAAAAGAATGCTACTGACAAGCAGATTATGCTAATAACACGTATAACCTTGCTTGTTATTTCTGTGTTTGGCATAATTATCGCTTTGGATGAAAATAGTGTTATATTTAAGGTGGTTTCCTTTGCATGGGCGGGCTTTGGCGCGACCTTCGGGCCTATTATGATATTCTCGCTCTTCTGGAAGCGGACTACCCGAGCCGGTGCAATTGCAGGAATGCTTACAGGAGGAGGAATGGTATTTATATGGAAACTTCTCCTGAGCCCAATTGGCGGAGTATTCGGTATTTACGAGCTTCTTCCGGCCTTTGTACTATCCTGCATTGCAATAGTTGTAGCGTCACTGTTGACTAAGAAGCCGGATCAATCGATTTTGGAGGAATTTGAGCTGGCAAAAACCTTTGATTGCTAGCATTTGCGTATCACAAAATCGTGGTTGACAACGGATGTGATTGGGATATAATAAATGAAAGCTAATATTTAATTCGTACAGTGAAGGGAAGAGTAGACTGTTGTAGCCTTGTCAGAGAGAGACCGCCCGGGCTGAAAGCGGACTTGAGGCAATTCAGTTGAATACCACCCCGGAGTACGGGCGTTGATAACGTTACAATCATAATGAGACCGAATTAGGGTGGAACCACGGGAGTATGCTCTCGTCCCTTGTATAAGCTACAAGTGACGGGAGCTTTTGTTTTCGGGCGTGATAAGCATCGGACTGCGGCGTCAGCCATCGGTCACAAAAAGCCTCACATATAGAAATATGCTGCGTTTTTTGTGCCTCGGCTTCCTTGCATTCCTTGCTTCTGACGCCCGAAAACCAGGATGAAGGCGTCGGACTGCGGCGTCAGCCATCGGTCACAAAAAGCCTCGCATATAGCAATATGCTACGTTTTTTGTGCCTCGGCTTCCTTGCATTCCTTGCTTCTGGCACCCGAAAACCAAGGAGATAGGCTCGAAATGGATATAGATGAGATAGTAAAAGGAGGAGAAAATATGATAAAGGTTACACTTAAAGATGGAAGTATCAATGAATATCCCAAAGGAACGACGGTAATGCAGGTGGCAGAAAGCATCAGCGCAGGCCTTGCGAGAGTTGCATTGGCGGCAGAGCTTGATGGTGAGGTTGTGGATCTTTCAACCGTATTGGATAAGGATTGTAGCCTGAACCTGCTTACCTTTGACAGCGAAGGCGGCAAGCATGCTTTCAGGCACACGGCTTCTCACATCATGGCACAGGCGGTGAAGAGGCTATACCCCAACGCTAAGCTGGCTATTGGGCCGGCGATTGAAAACGGCTTCTACTATGATTTTGAGATGGAGGAACCGTTTACACCGGAGGATCTGGAAAAGATTGAAGCTGAAATGGGCAGGATTATAAAAGAGAATCTTGGACTTGAGCATTTTTCCCTGCCCCGTGAGGATGCAATCAAATACATGCAGGAGATGGGTGAACCCTATAAAGTTGAGCTGATAGAGGATTTGCCGGAGGATGCAATCATATCATTCTACAAGCAGGGGGACTTTACAGATCTGTGCGCAGGGCCACACATACCTTCCACAGGGAAGGTAAAAGCATATAAGCTTACATCCATAGCAGGAGCATATTGGAGAGGCAACGAAAAGAATAAGATGCTTCAGAGGATTTATGGTACTGCATTTATGAAGAAAAGCGATCTGGATGAGTACATTTTCCGGATTGAGGAAGCCAAAAAACGCGATCACAGAAAGCTGGGAAGGGAGCTGGATCTATTTGATATTTTGGAGGAAGGACCGGGATTTCCCTTCTTTATGCCTAAGGGAATGGTTCTGCGCAATGAGCTTGAGAACTTTTGGAGAGAAGAACATAAGAAGCGTGGCTATCAGGAAATAAATACCCCCATAATATTAAATAAGGATTTGTGGCTGCGGTCAGGACACTGGGATCATTACAAGGATAATATGTATTCGGTTGTAATAGATGAGTCGGATTTTGCAATCAAACCGATGAACTGCCCGGGAGGGATGCTTGTGTACAAACGCAAGCTGCATTCCTACAGGGATTTGCCCCAGAGGATGGGTGAGCTTGGCCTGGTTCACAGGCATGAGCTGTCCGGCGCCTTGCATGGATTGATGAGGGTCAGATGCTTCACACAGGATGATGCCCATATATTCATGACGCCAGATCAGATTCAGGATGAAGTGCTTGGAGTTATTAATTTGATTGACGATTTCTACAATGTTTTTGGCTTCAAGTACCATGTTGAGCTATCTACGAGACCGGAGGATTCCATGGGAAGCGATGAGCAGTGGGAGATGTCGACCAGGGCTCTCAAAGGCGCACTGGATGTTAAGAAAATCAAATATAGAATCAACGAGGGCGACGGTGCATTCTATGGGCCGAAGATTGATTTTCATCTGGAGGATTCCCTTGGACGTACCTGGCAATGTGGTACAATACAATTAGACATGCAGATGCCCGAGAGATTTGACCTCAATTATGTAGGCACAGATGGTGAAAAGCACAGGCCGGTCATGATTCACAGGGTGGTATTCGGCAGCATTGAACGATTTATTGCAATCCTTACGGAGCACTTCGCAGGAGCTTTCCCCGTATGGATATCTCCTGTGCAGGTAAAGGTCCTCGGAATTGTAGAAAAGCACAATCCATATGTACTTGAGGTTCAGAAAAAGCTTGAAGATCTGGGCATCAGGACAGAGGTGGACATCAGGAACGAAAAGATAGGATTTAAAATCAGGGAAGCTCGGATGGAGAAGATTCCATACATGCTGGTTGTAGGAGACAAGGAGATGGAGAGTGGCCAGGTAGCTGTCAGATCACGCAAGGAAGGCGACCTGGGAGCAGTGTATCTGGATGCCTTCATAACCAGGATTACTGAAGAAATTAAAACAAAGGCAATATAGGGCACTGGAAGCAGGGGTAGGGTACTTTTTGTTTCATGTTGGCCTTGTGGGAGAGGGGATTGGATTATGAGCAAAGCGGATAGTATTTTCATACAGATGTGCAGGGATATACTGGACAATGGGTATTCCTCCGAGGGAGAGAAGGTAAGGGCCGTTTGGGATGACGGCAAGCCTGCCTACACCATTAAAAAATTCGGCGTCGTTAACCGTTATGACCTTTCTGAAGAGTTTCCAATACTGACTTTGCGCAGAACCAACCTTAAGGCTGCTGTTGATGAATTGCTGTGGATTTGGCAAAAAAAGTCCAACAATATAAATGATTTGAATAGCCGCATATGGGACAGCTGGGCGGATGAAACAGGCTCCATAGGCAAGGCTTACGGTTACCAGCTGGCCGTCAAGCACAAGTACGCGGAGGGAGAATTTGACCAGGTGGACAGAGT
Source organism: uncultured Oscillospiraceae bacterium (assembly GCA_964404395.1). Taxonomy (GTDB): domain Bacteria; phylum Bacillota; class Clostridia; order Acetivibrionales; family DTU013; genus JAAYBT01. The sequence continues at coordinate 3,763 of CAYOKA010000143.1, forward strand.
GCTTTACGATTTGAAGCACAATCCCTACAGCAGACGGATAATGACGAATTTGTACAACCACAGCGACCTTCATGAAATGAACCTTTATCCCTGTGCATACTCTATGACATTCAATGTAACCGGTAATCGGCTCAACGGCATATTGAACCAGCGTTCACAGGATGTGCTGGTGGCCAACAACTGGAATGTATGCCAGTATGCAATTTTGATTCACATGCTTGCCCAGGTCAGCGGGCTGGAAGCCGGGGAGCTTGTGCATGTAATAGCGGATGCACACATCTATGACAGGCACATAGCCCTTGTGGAGGAATTGATTGGAAGGACTCCCTATCCGGCTCCGAGGCTGGTGATGAATCCCGATGTGAAGGACTTTTATGATTTTAAGGTTGAGGACTTTGTACTGGAGAACTATCAGAGGGGGCCGCAGATTAAGAACATCCCTGTGGCAGTATAATAATGTGAGTGTGGCTGTATGGCGGTATGCAATATGAAGGTGCAACGGTGTGTAGCGTGAAAGTGCTGTTACAGCCCAGCGATAATTACCTTTGTTGGGTTTGAATGAGATATGTTGAGGTGGGTTAGATGAAAGCGATTTTGTCAGCGGACATGAACTGGGGAATAGGGTATAAGGGAAATTTACTACAGCGAGTACCCGAGGATATGAGGTTTTTTGCCAAGATGACCAGGGGCAGGGTTGTGGTTATGGGCAGGGGAACTCTGGAAAGCTTTCCCGGGAAGCAGCCACTAAAGGACAGGACCAATATTGTACTGACCGGAAGTGCTAGCTTTGATTGTGAAGGGCTCATTATCTGCCCTTCTCTCGAAGAGCTGTTTGAGAGGCTAAAGGATTATCCGACCGACGATGTGTATGTAATCGGTGGGGAATCTGTTTACACGCAGCTGCTGCCATATTGTTCGGAGGTATATGTGACAAGGTTCGAAAAGGAATTTGAAGCAGACCGTCATTTCCCGAACCTTGATTGTCAGGAAAACTGGGAGCTGGCATCGGAAAGTGCCGAAAGCAGCTATGAGGGTATGAAATTCAAGTATCTAAGGTATGTGAATAACAATACTCTTGCCTTGCCGTAATAGGCTGAAGGAGAGTGTTACAAGTTAAACCCCGGTAATCTCATCAATCTCAGTTGATGGAAAACCGGGGTTTATTGTTGCTACTGTTACTGCTTATTTTTCCAGGCTGTTAAAAATAGCGTATTCTCCTCGCTTCTCCGCCAGCCAGGCTGGGTATTCCGAGTTAATTTTTTCGTTTTTCAAAGCTTCCTCTATTTCAGCTCTGCTGTCTTCCAGACTTGGCTGTTGCGCTTCCTGCCTGTTTGTCACATTAATGATGTGATATCCGAATTCGGTTTGTACCGGATCGCTGACTTCTCCTATTTTCATTGAGAAAGCAGCTGTTTCAAATTCCTCTACCATTCTGCCTCTCCCGAAGTAGCCCAAATCTCCGCCGTTTTGAGCATTACCTGTATCAATTGAGTACTGTGCTGCCAATTCGCCAAAATCCTTGCCTTCATCTATCTGCTTCTTAATATCTATAGCTGTCGCTTCATCCTCTACCAATATGTGGCTTGCCTCTACCTGCTCGGGCTTTGCAAACGTCTCCTTATTCTCTTCATAATAGGTGCTGATATCCTCAGCAGAAATCTTTATTCGGGGCTCAATGAGCTTTAGCATCTTAAGATAGGATGTGATATTCTCATTCATATCCTGAGTTGACATACCGGCCTGCGCCAGCGTCTGCTCAAATATTTCCTTGCCTCCGTAGGATTCAGCCATTTTATCTAATTCGGCCTGTATTTCCGCATCTGTAATGTTTATATTATTCTTCTTTGCTTCCAGCTCTGCGATTTTATCAACTATCATTGAATC
>CAYOKA010000144.1:0-5623 GCA_964404395.1 uncultured Oscillospiraceae bacterium
GGTCATAAAGCCTGTCGTAGCCCAATGTCGCATCGCTGTTCTTCTGCGAGATAATGTCGTAAGAGGTCTGGCGGGTGCTCCATGCGGCGTTATAGGAATCGTAGGCCGCTTGCATCTGGCGGGACATGGCAAGTATTGCAGAAGTCTCCTCCGCTACATGCTGTTGAGCCTTCCTGACATAATCCTCCGTGAAGGTGAAACTGGCAAGGCACGCCATAAGCTGCTCACGCAACTCGTTAAACTCTCCTGCCGGAGCGATAACGCCGTTGCAGTTGTAGACGGCATAGGTGCCCATGTCGATTCCCGGTATTGAATAGGTGTCCGTTCCGTAGTTCGCCACCTGTCCTGCCATTAAACCCTCGCACGCTACACCGTTTGCGGAATTGAAGCTGGCGCGGACAATGGAGTTATCCAAGGTATTGAACGCAGTAGGCGTGTTATTTGGGTATGTTTCCAGTATGCTTATATCGTTCATGACCGGGAGTTGGTGGTTGAGTCCGTACTTATTCAGAAAGTTGTTGTAGTCGTTATAGATATAAAAGAAATATTCAGTGGTCGCTTCCATCAGCACCGGAATATCTGCCCACTGATGATAGCCGTAGAGGTCGTAGGAACCCACCGTTTGTGCTGCGCTCTCATAGTAATTTTTGGCGTCCATATTTTTGAGCAGCGGGTGGTGCTTGCAGTAAAAGAATATCTGGCGCTCCGGTATATTCGGGTCATAGGCGTGGAAGCCAAACAACGTATATTTGCCCGTAGTCTCAATTACCCAGCCTGTGGGCAGCGTGAGAGAGAAGAAGCCTCCGTCATATAACGCCGTCTGAAGTTGAAGCGGAGTGTTTTTTGTTACAGAATATGCGCCGAGCCTTGAGGGGGCGGATTGCGTTGGCTTGCTCACGTCCGGGGTAGGCGTCTGTGTCCCGTCTGCGTTTGGCTGATGAGTTCCTGATGCGTTTGGCTGATGAGTTTCTGATGCGTAGTGATCCGCGTCAGGGCGAAGCGTTTCGACTATGTATTCCAGCGTATCCATTACCGAGTCTCCGCTGCTTTCTGAACAGACGCACTCATACTGGACTACATAGGTATCGTTTTCATCAGCGAGGAACCACATATATATGTTGCCATCAGGATCGTCGAGAGCACAGCGGATGCCCGTCAGTGTTTTCCCGGCCATGTCAAAGTTTTGTTTTTCACCAACCTCCAGCAGCTTGTCCCCGTAGGCGGATCGGAGATCTTCCGCCGCGAAATACAGGTAATTCTCCAATGAAAAAGCTACTTCACCAACCGGAGTAAAGAAAAGCTTTATATAAGGGATTTCGCCATCTCCCTCGATATAAAGCACGACAGCGCTACCTTCTTCTTCAACAGTCATATCTGGATCACATTCGAAAGAAAAGCCCAGTGTAGAGTTGGAATAGACTTTTTGCTCGGCTGAACTGCTTTCATTCGGCCGAGTTATTACATAGCTGCCCGGCAGAAATGAACAGCCTGAAAGCATGAGGCACAGACATAGTGCGACCGCAATAAACGAGATGCTTTTCTTCATTTCTCGCCCTCCAATCCGGTTCGTCTTAACAGGGCTTCCGTTTCGTCAAGAAGCGCACAAGGCCACCCGAGCAGTGGTTCGTCCTCGCATTCTGGGTATATCTCTACCAGAGTGCGGCCTAACGGCTCATCGGGCGATATTGCAACGCGCCCTCCAATCTGCGGATAGGACACAGAGGATATGATGAGCGTGCCGCGCATACTGTTTGCTTTATCAATAAGAAACCCTATTGTGTCAACCGCATCGTATATCGCGTTAAGCACTATCGTTTTTTCATACGGATACTCCCTCATGTATTCACTCAAGAAAAGCACCTCCTGCTAATACAAGTTTTACTTTAATTTTACTGCGAAAACCGACAATGAACAGATTAGGATTGGGTCAGTACGGCGGGATAGGTGGGTTAGGTTTGGGTTAGGTCTTCTGTAAAAGCAACATGTGGCGCAATTTCTTCAGTTATCACGTACATTCTATTGCAATAGAATGATTGCAAGCGGTATAATACTTTTATAAAATGCTCGCGGCGCGATACACACAAAACGCGTAAGGAAAGCACTAAAGTGCCCGCAGCGTATTTTGCTATGCAAAAACGCGGTTTGGCGTACAATTCGCGCAAGCGCTCATTGAAATTATGATCTGTGAGGTGAGAGCGTTGACAATTAGCTATAAACGGCTTTGGAAATTGCTGATCGACAGAGATATAAAGAAGAAAGACCTTTGCCTGATGGCAGGAATCAGTCATGCTTCCGTTGCAAAGCTCGGAAGAAGCGAAAATGTTACGACAGATGTTCTGCTGAAAATCTGCAAGGCTCTGAGCTGTGACCTTCCTGATATTATGGAAATAAATAGAGATTAAGGGACAACCACGGAGGCTGTTTGGAGGTGTTTTATATCAAACAAAAAAATGCTGCATTGGCGATTTGTGCTCTGATCGGTCTGTGCTTTTTATGGACAGGATCTGAATATATTACATGGTGGCTGTATCGGCTGACTCCGAATTTCGGAGCTACAGGGGCGGATATCTGGTCTGAGGTAGTCGGCTATTTGTTCCAGGCCGCAGGCATTCTGCTCTTTTCTCTTGGAATCAAGAAAAATGAGAAGGTACTTTGTCGCCGCAATTTTCTTTTTCTTGTTTTGGCCGATGGTGCGGCGACCGCCGTTGCATTTTTTGTGTCAGGCGTATACAGCATCCTGATCGCCGGACTGCTCATGAACCTTTTACACGGAGCGATCGGTGGCTATTACCTGACACGCCTTACCCAATCTGTACCACAGCAGAAAAGAGGCGTCGTGTTCGGCGTTGCCTATGCCTTTGGGAGCATAGGATCGTGGCTGTTGTCGCTTTTCATGGACGGAAGATTTCTCGAAAGCCCTTATGTCTTTGTTGTATACGCGCTGATGATGCTTGCAATTATCCTCGTAGACTGCATACCGGTTGCGGAGCCTGATAACGACTCGGAATCCGTGGAACCGCTTTATTTTGACAGGCTTTCCGTGCCATTGGCAGCAGGTCTTGTCATTCTGCTTTCTGTTGTAAAAGGTTTGGGCTTCTATTTCCCGAGCATTGATGCAACCGGCGGCGGAGTAAGCGTGGAATCGGTTCGTGCTTTTTATGCCATAGGATTGATTGCGGCAGGCATCATAAACGATAAGAACCGTAAGCATGGTGCAATCTGCTGCTTGTGTGCTTTGGTCTTTCCGTTTTTAACATTTGCCCTCAAAGGCGAACCAAATACCGGCGCAGTGTTATGGATAGCAGGATATGTGTTCTTTGGATTCTTTTCCGTCTATCGAGTGGTCACATTCTCCGACCTGTCCGGCAAGGAAGATGGGTTGCTGTTCATTGCGGGATTCGGTCTGATGTTTGGGCGCATTGGTGATGCGCTGGGCGCTTTAATCGGAATCATGACGACAAATATGCAGACGGCATCCGTCTGGATTGCAGCGGGACTGCTTATTGCAACCTTCCTGTTGTTTTTCCGGTTTTACAACAAAACCTATTTCATCATACCTTTGCAGAACGCGTCCCTCGAAGACCGGCTACATATATTTGAGGAAAAGTATGAGCTGACCTCAAGAGAAGCTGAAGTTTTCGAGCTCGTTGTCAGGGGCCGGTCTAACTCCGAAATTGCGGCTGATTTGTATGTATCTGAAAGCACAGTAAAATTTCATGTCAGAAACGCTCTGCGTAAGGCAGATTGCATGAATAGAACCGAACTTGCAGCAAAATTCCGAAAAGACAGTTTATTATGAGCCAACCGATTAGGCCGGAATAACAAACTGGCAAGCAATGCACAGCGGGACCCATATAGATAGAGACTCTCGAACAATGTACATAGTTGACGATGGTATTGGAATAAGCGATACGGACTTTCAAGATAAGTTTTTGAAAATTGGTTATTCAAAACGCAATACTACTTCTGTATTCAGAGTATCGCAATAAGAAGGAATAAAAACATAATCAATTATACTTGAAATCTTTCCAAAGGAATAGTAAGATGTATTTAGGTGAATTGCGAGGGGATTCCTTTCAGTGAACCGTTAAATCAAAAAGTAATTGTACTGAAGCGTAAGGGTTCGCCCCAAACGTGAAGGCAAGAGAATATGTAGCTTTTTAGTAGTGCTCACAGTGTGAGTAGCTTCTGAAACATAATATCCTTGTGCCTTTCGGTACAGGGATTTTTTATTTTGGTAGGACGCATAGGCGAGCAGATGACGCAGTCATCGGCCAGCCCCCCCCCAGAATAATGAACATGGAGGAATGAATTATGGAAACAAGAATTGCCGCTGTAAGTATTATCGTGGAGAACACGGAATCCGTTGAAAAGCTGAACAACCTATTACATGATTATGGACAATACATCCTGGGAAGGATGGGAATTCCCTACCCGAAACGTAATATTTCTATTATCAGCATTGTCATGGATGCACCCAATGATGTGATTAGCGCATTGTCAGGTAAGCTGGGAATGCTGCCCGATGTGACGGCAAAAACATTATACTCCAAGCTGCCTTCAGATGAAGGAGCCAGAGGATTGGACTAATGCACAGGCTTATTGACAGACTGCATCAGAAAAGAATGCTGGAAAGAGACGAGTTCATAACACTGTTGAAAGGCTTTAACCAAGAGGATATGCGGTATCTGCATGTTAAGTCCAGAGAAGTGGCTGATTCATTTTTCGGCAGGAAAATATATATGCGCGGTCTGATTGAATTCACAAATTATTGTAATAATGACTGTTACTACTGTGGAATCAGAAAAAGCAATTTGAATGCAGAGCGTTATCGTCTCAAAAAAGAGGAAATATTGGAATGCTGTGAAGCTGGATATAAGCTGGGCTTTCGGACCTTTGTGCTTCAGGGCGGAGAAGATTTGTGGTATTCAGATGAGAAGCTTGTGCATATCATTGCATCCATTAGAAAAGCCTATCCAGATTGTGCGATTACCCTTTCCATAGGAGAGAGGACATATGAACAGTATTTGCGTTATTTTAATGCAGGAGCTGATCGTTATTTACTCCGTCATGAAACTGCAAATGCAAACCACTATGCTAAAATCCACCCTGCTGAACTTAGCTGCGAAAACAGGAAGCGTTGCCTGCGCGATCTAAAAGATATCGGCTATCAGACCGGCACCGGCTTTATGGTTGGATCGCCCTACCAGACTGCCGAAAACCTGGTAGATGATTTATTGTTCATAAAGGAGCTTGAACCGCAGATGATTGGAATCGGGCCATTTATATCGCATAAGGAAACGCCCTTTGCCGATTTCTCATCGGGGACTCTGGAATTAACCCTGTTCTTAATAGGAATATTGAGACTTATGCTGCCTAATGTGCTACTTCCTACCACAACAGCGCTCGGAACGATACATCCTCAAGGAAGGGAAATGGGTATCCTGGCAGGTGCTAATGTAATCATGCCAAACTTGTCTCCGCTTGATGTAAGGAAGAAGTATTTAATATATGACAATAAGCTTTGCACCGGCGAAGAGGCGGCAGAGGGTCTTGCAAGTCTACAGAGGAGCCTTCAAGAAATCGGCTATGACATTGTGGTCGATCGCGGAGATTTTCAGCC
>CAYOKA010000145.1:0-5594 GCA_964404395.1 uncultured Oscillospiraceae bacterium
GCGGCTGAATAATTGCCTTGACAATGCTGGTATTAGTTAGTATAATAACTTTTGTTGCAGTTTAAGGGGTAGACTTATGAAGGTTGATGTATCAGATATTATAAGGGTTAATGGCGCTTCAATGCAGGTGGGCTTCGAAGAAGAACCTTCTGAAAAGACGCTTGTTGGCGGCTGTGTAATAGATGACAAAGTCAAGTTTTTAGGTACGTTGACCAATGAATTGGGTAGTTTGCATTTAGAAGGTCGTTTGCAGTTGAAGTATAGCTATGATTGCTACCGTTGTCTCGGATTAGCGAGCAAAGACCTCGATATTAGGGTAAGCGAGAGCTTTATCAGCAGTGACGATGCAGAGCAGGCCAATATGTACCCTTTTGAAGAAAAAACACTTGACACTGACAAAGCACTTCGTGATAGTATTATTTTGAACCTTCCCATGAAGAACTTATGCTCGGAAGAATGCAAGGGCTTATGTGAAAAATGCGGAGCGAACCTTAATGAAATGCAATGTGGATGTGTCGATGATATGATCGATCCTCGTTTGGAAGGTCTAAAAAAGTTTTTCGAATAATAGATATACGCTTTACCAGGGAGGTGTAAAATATGGCAAACCCGAAACGTAAATGGTCAAAAGCCAGAACAGGGAAAAGAAGGTCTCAGTGGAAACTGTCACAGCCGAATTTAGTCAGCTGCCCACAGTGTCATACATTGAAAGCTCCTCACATCGTTTGCAAAGAGTGCGGATATTATGGCGGAAAAGAAGTCATTAAAGAAGCAGTTGCTAAATAATACGATGTAAATATGGATTGATATACTGTATAGGAGAAAGAGGCTGTCTGGAATGACGGCCTTTTTTAGTTGTATCCCCGGCTATGTGCCCGGTGGGCGCAAGCTAAAGGATAGAGCCATCTGTGCAGCACATAGGAGGTGTTGTCATGAATAAGGATCGCATTGTAATAAGCGGAGTGGACCCGGATAGCGCAGCAATGGATGCGGGAATAGAGCCTGGCGATTTTTTGTTGTCCATAAATGGACAAAGAGTTATAGACATCTTCGACTATCGTTTTCTGACCACCGATAGTAGGCTGCTAATAGAAATCGAAAAAGCTGATGGGGACATTTGGGAGATAGAGGTTGATAAGGATGAATACGAGGATCTGGGTATGGAGTTCGAGGATCCATTGATATCAGAAGCGAGAAGCTGCACTAATAATTGTGTATTTTGCTTTATTGACCAGTTACCAAAGAACATGCGAGAGACTGTCTATTTCAAGGATGATGATTCAAGATTGTCTTTCCTTTCCGGGAATTATGTTACATTGACGAACATGAAAAGGGATGAGCTGGATAGAATCATTAGATATAGGATGACTCCGGTTAATGTATCGGTTCATGCTACAAATCCGCAGCTACGCAGGAAGATGCTGAGAAATCGATTTGCCGGGGATGTGCTTGAGAAAATTGAGATCCTGACCAAGGGTGGAATTGCCGTAAATACACAGATTGTTCTGTGTAAGGGTCTGAATGACGGAGCGCAGTTGGATAGAACCATAAAGGAACTTTCAGAGTATCATCCGGGGGTTGCCAGCATTTCAGTGGTGCCCGTTGGATTGACAAAATGGAGGGAAGGACTTTACCGGTTGGAGCCCTTTGACCAAAAGGATGCTGCTGATGTATTGGAGCAAGTGGGAAGATGGCAACAGAATCTTTTGAAGGAGCTTGGTACAAGGCTGGTGTATTTGGCAGATGAATTATATATTAAGGCTGGCGTGGAGCTACCTCAGTATAGTGAATACGAGGATTTTCCACAAATAGAAAATGGTGTTGGCCTGATGACACTGCTGCTATATGAGTTTGATGAATACATGAAGAAGCATTCAAAAGCTTTGGACGATTTTTGCTCAAGCTGGGCTGGGAGCAGAACGGTAAGCATTGCAACAGGCACATGTGCATTTGAGCATATAAAAGAATTGGCACAAATACTGGGAAAAAGGTATAATAATTTAAAGATACATACTTATCCTATAAAGAATGATTTTTTTGGAGAAAATGTTACTGTAACAGGGCTTTTGACAGGCAGTGACATATTTGCTCAGCTTAAGGACAAGGAGCTGGGAAGCGAGCTGTTATTGTCCGAAAGCATGTTAAGGTCAGGTGAGGATATGTTTTTGGATGATTACACTGTGGAGGGTCTTAGTAACAAACTGAACAAAAGGGTAACCATAGTGGAAAACAGCGGTGAGGATTTTATTAGAAAGATTCTTGGATTATTATGACTGGAGAGGTGAACTGATTGGCGAAGCCGGTTGTAGCAATAGTAGGAAGGCCAAATGTGGGCAAGTCCACATTTTTCAATTATATTTGTGGTAAAAGGATTTCTATTGTGGAGGGTACGCCCGGTGTAACACGGGATAGAATATATGCCGAGGCAGAATGGAGAAACAGGAAATTTACCTTGATTGACACAGGCGGTATCGAAGCTAATACTAAGGACGAAATATTACAACAGATGCGAAGACAAGCAGAGGTTGCCGTTGATATGGCGGATGTTATCGTGTTTTTGGTTGATGTTAAAGGTGGCGTTACAGCATCGGATAATGAGATCGCAGCGATGCTTCGAAAATCGGAGAAGCCGGTTATTGTTGCGGTGAATAAGGTGGATAACATAGGGGATCCGCCGGTTGAGATCTATGAGTTTTACAACCTTGCCATGGGTGATGTGATAGCTGTTTCTTCTATTCATGGGCTCGGTATGGGTGATCTGCTGGATGAGGTTTTTAAGTATTTCCCCGAGGAGAAGGATGAGGAATACGAAGAGGATGTTATTAAGGTTGCTGTCATAGGGAAGCCCAATTCAGGTAAATCTTCATTGATCAACAGGGTTATGGGAGAAGAGCGGGTAATCGTAAGTGATATCCCGGGAACGACCAGAGATGCTGTTGATACCTACTATGAGGTTGACGATGACAAATATGTTTTGATTGATACTGCAGGCATACGAAGGCAGAGCAAGATAAACGAAAAGATTGAGAAGTACAGCACGCTACGCTCATGGAATGCTATTGAAAGGGCAGATGTGTGTGTGATAATGATAGACGCCCAGGATGGTGTGACTGAGCAGGATACGAAGATTGCCGGTTATGCCCACGAACAGGGCAAGGCTTCTATAATTGTCGTGAACAAGTGGGACTTGGTTGAAAAGGAGACAGGGACGCTGGAGGAATACCGACAAAAGGTGATTGGTAAGCTGGCGTTCATGCAATATGCGCCTATTTTGTTTATCTCAGTTAAGACGGGACAGAGAGTAAACAAGCTGTTTGAGCTTGTGAAGTTCGTAAATGATCAGGCATGTCTCAGGATTTCCACCGGCATGCTGAATGATTTACTGAATGAGGCAACAGCAATGGTACAGCCGCCTTCCGATAAGGGCAAGAGGCTTAAGCTGTATTATGCTACCCAATCAGCTGTTAAGCCACCGACCTTTGTTATTTTCGTAAACAAGATAGATTTATTTCATTATTCCTATGAGAGGTATATTGAGAATCAGCTTAGAAGAAGCTATGGCTTTGAAGGGACACCGATTAGATTTATACATAGGGAGCGCGATAGAGAAACATAGAGGCAAGGTATCGGTAGGTTATAAGTGGATGGTAGAGGCAGATGTGGGATGGGGGATGGAGCATGGATTTTCGACTAATACTGGCTGTTGTAATTGGATATTTGCTGGGAAGCCTAAATAGCTCTCTTATCGTGGGCAAATTTTACGGGGTTGATATCAGGCATCATGGCAGCGGTAACGCCGGGATGACGAACACCATGAGGACTCTGGGAAAGAAAGCTGCACTCTTTGTTATCCTGGGCGATGTTACCAAGGGTATTCTGGCTTATTTAGCGGGCTATTTGATATGCGGAGGAAACCCCCAAGGCGCTTTCGGCGGTATGCTGGCGGGTACAGCGGCTATTTTGGGACATATCTGGCCTGTGTTTTTCGGTTTCAAGGGTGGAAAAGGTGTATTGACAACGTTAGCAGTCCTATTGATGATCGACTGGCCAATTGCTTTTGGAATGCTGGGCGTTTTTATTATTATAGTGCTCTTGACGAGGTATGTTTCACTGGGTTCTATTATTGCGGCTTTTCTTCTTCCCATTGCGGCGATTGTGTTTGGAAGAGATATTGAAGCAATAATACTATTTGGCATTATTGCCGCCTTACTTATTATTAAGCATCATTCAAATATTAGGCGATTACTTAAAGGAACAGAATCCAGATTTCCCCTTAAGAAGAAGGCAGATATAAAGGCTAATGCAGAGGATGATGGAAAGACGGGCGTGAAAAAGGATGCTGAGGCTGATAAGCAGACAGATCCCAAAATGGCTAAAGCAGGCACAGACGGCATAAGCGCAAGCAGACGCAGACACTAAAGAGACGTAAAAGCAGACGCAGACGCTAAAGAGATGTAGAAGGCAGACGTGCAGACTGACGTGCCGAATTAATTTGCGATGATTGATACGTACAAAAAGATAAATTTCCGGAGGGTCAAAGGATATGAACATTTCCGTTATCGGCGCGGGTAGCATGGGAACAGCTCTTTCAATATTACTTGCAGGTAACGGCCACAAGGTCAAAATGTGGTCGAAGTTTAAAGACGAAGTGAATATGATTAATACAAAAAGGGAGCAGAAGGATAAGCTGCCCGGTGTAATTATCCCCCAAAATGTCAATTGCACTGATGATCTGGATGAAACGCTCTCTTTTTCTGATGTGGTGATTCTGGTTATTCCGTCACAGACAATCAGAGCTAATATAAAAGATATGGCATCTGTGAGCAAAGAGCCGAAAGTAATCGGCTGTTTCTCGAAAGGGTTGGAGAAGGAAAGCGGCTTGCGCATGTCGGAGGTTATAATGCAGGAGATGCCTGATGCGACCGTAGTTGCTATGTCCGGCCCCTGTCATGCGGAGGAGCTTTCAAAGGGCATACCTACAGCATACGTGGCTGCTTCGGAGGATAGATCAGCTGCAGAGAAGATACAGGACATATTTATGTCGCCCAGATTTAGAGTTTATACAAATCCTGATATAATTGGTGTGGAGCTGGGCGGAGCCGTGAAAAATATTATAGCTCTTTGTGCAGGGATTTCCGATGGATTGGGCTATGGAGATAACACGAAAGCAGCCTTGATGACTAGAGGCATAGCGGAGATTTCCAGGCTTGGATGTGCACTTGGAGCAAAAAGGCAGACCTTTTCAGGGCTTGCCGGGATTGGCGATTTGATAGTCACCTGTACAAGCATGCACAGCCGAAACAGGCGTGCCGGCATATTGATAGGGCAGGGAATGACGCTGGAGCAGTCACTGGCAGAAGTGAAAATGGTGGTGGAGGGTGTATATGCCACCGAGCCGGTGTACCATCTTTCGAAGAGACTTAGTATCAGTATGCCTATTACTATAGAGGCTTATAAGATTCTTTTTGACGGCAAGGATGCCGGACAAGCGGTGTCGGATCTCATGTGCAGGGACAAGACCCATGAGCTTGAGGATGAAGACTTGGAAGGTATATGAGCTTGAATTGGAACTCAACATCTTGCTATAGTATTTG
>CAYOKA010000146.1:0-5558 GCA_964404395.1 uncultured Oscillospiraceae bacterium
CGGTTTTCTATGTGATTTCAACAGCATATTTCCTAGGGACCTCGAATTTATTAAACGGCTGTTTATTAGCGTTGGAGTAGTAGCTGGGCTTTGGCTTCTTATATTCATAATGTGCTGTGCGTATATTCGTATGAAGAAAAGGGTAATTGTTCTTGATGCGGGAAATGAACATTATGTGTATGTTGAATACGGGGACCTATTTGAACAAAAAGAGAATAACAGCATAATTATTATCACAGCAAATAGATGTTTTGATACAATTGTGGATGATGACTTGATTTCTAATGCTACAATCCATGGTATGGCAATCAATAATATTGTAGCCAATGGATGTTCTCAGGAAGAATTAAACGCTGTCCTACGGAGCGATCTGAGAGCAAAGGGAAATAAGCCGGAAGTTATTCTCGATAGAAGTCAGAAGCGCAAAGGTAATTTGGAAAGGTATCCTGTTGGTTCAATTGCAGAGTTTAAACAAAACAAGGTTATATATTTTTTTCTCGGTATGTCGGCGTTTGATAGTAAATTACATCCAAGTACAACGGACGAAGAATATGTATTAACAATACAAAGGGTACTTCAGTACTGTTGGGACAGATCACAAAGACAACCAATTTATATGCCTATTATTGGTACAAGCGGAATGGATATAAAGAGGAGCGAACGTATGCTTTTAGAGTACATGGTCAAGACGATTCAAATGAACGATAATATCATAAATGCGGATATTCACATCGTTATTTATTATACAAGGCGTTCAGATATTTCTATTCAAGGTTTAAGGGGGTAAAAAATAATGGTTAGAACAAAAACGTATATAGCAGCAGATTGGGATACAGATAGTAACGCAATAGAACAATTACACGAATGGAATAACAGAAAGTATTGGGGCCTCTCATTTCATGATGCGCACGATTTAACACAAGCACGTGATTCGAGTTTGAATTGTAGTATAAAGAGTTCACTTTCAATAAGACTTAATGCCTCTAGGACGTTCGTACTTATAGTGGGTAAGAACACCAAATTCCTCAAAAGTGGTAGTTGTCAATACTGTGGCAGCTATAATAGCAGGAAAAAATGCTGTGCAAGGGGCTATTCAGTGGACTATCGTAGCTATATTGAGTATGAGTGCGAAAAAGCAGTTAACGATGGATTAAACATTATTGTTCTACATAAAGCAGCAAGCGTTGACAAATCAGAATGTCCAAACGTGATAAAGGATCAAGGGGTGCACAGACGTATGTGGAAATATGAAGATGGAAAATATTACTGGGATTATCAATCTGTAAAGGAGGCTTTTGATTATTATGAGTAAAGGCTTGGAGGGGAATTGAAGGGAATTGGGGACAGCCCCCTTTTCCACCATTAAATGTAAAACGAAGAGAATTGGTCGAAAAATGATGATTCTTTTTTGCCGGTTTTTGTGAGACGGCGGGGATAGGGTCATCTCCCTTAACACCATTTACGAGGCTCTGCACCAGTCTCCCGGTCCCTGTTTTGAGCTATGAATTAGTAAACTACTTTAAAGAATGTAAGGACAACGTATCTTTAAATGGCTAACATTTTTCCGTATTCGTAATTTGTTTCGTAAAGGTGGTGTTTCATATAAAGAAAATGAAAGTAGCTTTGTTTGACAAACAGCTACTCAAGCAATTTGGTTCGGTAGTTTCAGGAATAAGTATTGTACTATCGCTTGTTGTGATTTTTGCAGATATTCCTGATAAAATTAAGACACCATTAGGGCGTGGATTTGTTGTATTATTAATTTTGGGCTATATCATAACGTGGTTTCGGGCCAACAGAATTTTATGCCGGACGCACAGTTGTAATTCCTTTGTTTGGTTCAGGAATAACCCGGTTTCGTGGTTACGATATGATTAATGACCAAGAGCTTCTTGAAATATTGATATGGTCGTTTAAAATCAGTCGAATTAGATTTACATATCCAGCGCAGGTGACTATTATTATTCATCCCGATAAGAAAGACCGAATAAATTTTTATGATTTGAAAGGTGGGGACTGTAGTGTCTTATAGAAACGGAAACTATTCAGCATTTTATGTTGATGAGCCTTTTAGCGAAAGTAATTTAGGTGCATCAGCAACTAAAGATTTTGTATCATACAATCTTCTTAAAGCATGGAAATCAACCGATAGCGATTTCCCCTTCAATGATTCTCATAACAAAAATTATAATGTCAGGGACGGTAGCGATTGGGAAAGCACCCTTAAGCCCAGGCTTCATGACCGGATCAGTAACTCAAAAACCATTATTCTCTTTTTGAGTTCAATTACTAAGAATAGTCGTGCTTTGAGAGAAGAAATTGATTATGGAATTAATACCAAGGGATTGCCTGTAATTGTTGTATATCCGGAGTTTAGTGAGAAAAGTGATATTGTAACTACAGAAAAGGAGTTTAAAAAGCAAATTACAGACTTGTGGGACCAATTACCAAAGTTTCGCGATTCTATGAAGAATGTTCCCACGCTCCATGTTCCAAACAAGAAAGCCTTGATAAAGTCAGCTTTGAATGATTCGGATTTTATGGTAAACACGAAATGTGATGCAAATACATATTTTTATGCGCCTTAAGTTTAATCAATAGTTCCTTGAGAAATATTAAAAGGCTAGCAATATGAGGACCGTACGGCGGTTAATTTTTTAACCCCCAAAATCATTTTATTTGTCCTTATGGTCTTGATATTGTGGTTCATTAATATGAATCATGGGATATTTAATGATGTATCTTCATTGTACAATACCATGTCTAATAATATTTGTTGTTATGAAAAAATATTATTTGTAAGGTTCTTTTATATTTTAAATATTAAATGTTTTGGAGGTTTACTATGGATTACTTATTTGATTCTAGGGGAGATTGTATGTCTTTTTTAATGACGCTTGAGTACCCCAAATATAAAAAAATAGTGGATGCTGCATATGCAAACAAAGGAGGAATCGAAGGACAGCGGGATGTACTTAAGGCTAGTACGGCGATTAGAATTCGAAAGAGGATGATCGAAGATATTATTAAAGGTGCAATATTGCCCCCGGTTGTAATAGGAGCAGTTATTGGTAATCAATCATTTGATAATTTTAAGAATTTGTCGAAAGAACAGCTAGTATCGTGGTTGGTTGAACATAAAGATGTAGTATCTCTTATTGACGGCATGCAGAGAACTACGGCATTGATGGCAGCCGAAAAAGAAGCACAAAATGGATTAGCAAATTATAAATTACGTGTAGAGGTTTGGTTAGCAAAAAGTGTTAACCGTTTGATCTATAGAATGTTAATACTAAACACTGGTCAGGTTCCATGGGACATAAAGAGACAACTTCAAACGGTATTTAGTTCGTTGCTTAAAAAAATTAAAAATGATGTTCCTGGTATTACAATATATGCACAGGATGATAATAAACGTCGTGGTTCTTCTACACAATATCAGGCTAGTGATATTCTAGAACTTTATCTTGTTTTTGGTTCTAGAAAAGAAAAGATTGACATAAAGGAAAGGTTGTCTGACGAATTTGTGAGGTTGGATTTTATTGAGGTAACCTCAATTGATGAATCGAGTGATTTGTTTTGTGATGCATTAAGTCTATTAGGTAGATTAGACAAGTGTTTTGGCAGATATCAAAATGAACGGACAGAAGTTACAGAAAAAGGATTTTTGAACGGTAAGGATATATTTGGGAGTCAACCGGCACGGGCAGGATTTATTGCTGCTACAGCACAATTAATGTTGGGAAGGCCCGGCAGCACACAATCCAAAACAATAATGAAAGCCAAATGGAAAGAAAAAGAGAAATTGATGAATACATTACTTGAGGAAATTGAACAACTGGAGGTTCATAAATTAAAAGATTTTTTGGCTTTGGATACCCTTACGGAGAAACTTTCAAACAAAAAGGTTCCCAGGATAGGTGATTTTGAACGCGAATTTTTTAAGATAGCTTTCCGTACTATGTATGAGGAATGTGATAATTTAGGTTCACTAGAAGTTTGTTGGAATGCTTATTAGGTGGGTGCTATGAGCCGTAATATGATAAAGGCTAACCAAAAATTTTTTAGTTACATAATGGATTTTATATTAATTGAATCTTTAGATTTTGACGTGCATGATTGTAAAAGGTATATTAAAACGAATGAAAATGAAAAAACATGGTTAAAGTATGCAAAGATTTCACAATGTTTTAGATTTTCAAAAAACTCATATGCGATTTTAATTGAATTTCAAGGAAACGAATATATTTGTTTAATAAATGCTACAAGACAATTAAAACAGCTAACAGATAATTTTGAATTTTGTGAGATAAATTCTGGGGTTTTTACCCTTTTGGGGTCTGAAGGGTATCTTAAAATAAAGGATGGGGTAGATAATTTAAAAATTTTAGATGAATTGTTGTATGATACCACACAACTAAATGAGGAGTATTGTGGTCACGAACTACAAGATATATATCAATATTTTCCTAATATATCGTTATTTAAATTAAATTTTGATTTTTCAGAAAATTGTATTAAGGATAATGTTAATTTGTTTTATTGGGTGTTGTGCAATATTTTAGTACAAACGGAGATTCTTTCAAACAATGCCTATGATACTGTAACTATCCAGGCATGGGAAAAAATTATTTTTGAGCAATCTGACATTGATAATTATAATTATAGATGTTTATTATTATCCTATTGTGCCTTAACTTGGGACATCTCCTATTTATACTTGTACCAATGTTTAGAAGACATATTTATGAGAAGTGCAATTACATCTTTATACAAAAGGTTAAAAATTGAAATGCCTATTTTAAATTTCAGCTACTTACTTTCTGATGAACTTGAATGGCAACCAAAGGATTTAGATTGCATACAATCGATAGTGAATGAATTAGATGAAACATCTGAGGCTTTAAAAAAAATAAGACTTGTGAGCAAGGATGCGGATATAGCCAAGTGGATATACAAAATGAGAAACAGTATTGTTCATAAAACCCAAGAAACATTAATAGCGATTGATGATGATGAACAATGGAATAATGCGATTACTGGACTGATATATTTGCTTATCGAAGCAACAGTTGTTGAAGAACCAGAAAGTTAGTGAGATAACCATGTATCAAGACAGTAGGCCAGACTGTTGTATATAGCATTAATGAAATTAAATATTAATCAACATATCATAACCAATTAGATAGTAAAAGCATCAGAAGAATGGCCAGGCCGGATGACAATGAAATTCCACGAAGGGCTTCTTAAAGACAATTACCTGCATGTCGATGAGACACCGATCCGGGTAATGAAAGAAAAGGGCAAAAAAGATACTGTCAAATCATATATGTGGGTATATACAACCGGAAGTTATAGTGATAAACAGACTTGTGGGAACTTGTTTATCTATTTACGTTGGTATTATTGAGGATTTGGAATATGTAGATTAAGAATTACAAAAAATTATGTGTGCCACCTTGATGGGAAACGAGGCTTTACTAAAAACAAATGAGGAGCGATGTGTATGAAAATTTTTATTAGCTGGTCTGGAGAAAAGAGTAAAAAAATTGCCGGTT
>CAYOKA010000147.1:0-5494 GCA_964404395.1 uncultured Oscillospiraceae bacterium
GATAAGCTTTACTACGTGCTTTACTCCAATGTATACAACTCCAACCGTCTGCAGTATGATGTAGATAACTTTCTCATCTGGTCTGACAGCATCCACGGCCCCTGGAGCGATCCTGTTTATATTAATTCTAGTGGATTTGATGCTTCACTGTTTCATGATGATGATGGGCGAAAATGGGTTCTTAATCAGGAGCGGGATTTCAGACCGGGGCACGAAACCATGCGGCCTATCATATTGCAGGAATACAGCCCGGAGCAGAAAAAATTAATCGGGGAGCCGGTGCGCCTTACCTACGGCGCTACAGAACGCGGCTTCACCGAAGCTCCACACATTTACAAGCGTAATGGCTTCTATTATCTCGTAACTGCCGAAGGAGGCACGGGCTATGGGCATTGTGTCGCATTGCTGCGTTCAAAGAATGTAGACGGGCCCTATGAAAACTGTCCCCGCAATCCTATAATCACCTCAAATGCCACAGAGTTTAAGATGTGGCCGGACATCAATTATTCCATGCCTGATTTGTACAACCCCGATGTGATAATACAAAAGGCCGGGCATGGCTCGCTGGTAGAAACACAAAACGGAGAATGGTATATGCCGCATCTATGTGGACGGCCTGTAATGCCGCAGAAAAGATGCATACTCGGCCGTGAAACAGCAATACAGAAGATGGAGTGGACAGAGGATGGCTGGCTGCAAATGGCTGACGGCACCAATATCGCCAAAGATAGCACTCCGGCTCCGAAGCTACCCGCTCACCCCTTCCCAAAGGATCCGCCCCGTTGCGATTTCGACAGCGAGGTGCTGGACCAGAATTTCAACACGCCACGCAATGAGATTACCGGGGACTGGGCCGATTTGTCCGCGCGTCCGGGGTATTTACGGCTGCTCGGGCGTGAATCATTGACCAGCAACCATCATCCCAGCCTGATTGCCAGGCGCCTGACCGCTTTTAACGCTACAGTTACTACCAAGCTGGATTTTGCGGCCGATCGATATCAGCATCTGGCCGGGCTTACCTGCTACTATGAGCCCTCCAATTTTTACAGCATCTACAAGACCTACAGTGAGGAGCTCGACAGCAACGTTGTCGCCATAAGCGGCTATGTGAACAAAGAACATACAGACGGTGGAAAAGCCATTGCTGTCGTAGAAAAGGATGCGCCTGTGTATTTGAGGGCAGAAATCATGACTGATAAGCTGCAATTCTCCTTCAGCAAGGACGGTAATCATTTTGAAAAGCTGGGACCTGTTTTTGACATGACGACACTTTCAGACGAGGCCGTCGATTTTGGCGAATTCACCGGAACCTTTGTAGGCATGTTTGCGCAGGATGCTCATCTGCGAAATAAGTACGCAGATTTTGATTTCTTCGAATACGTCGAAGGCTAGGAGCAAAACTCTGGGAGGGGCTGGTCGATGACTACGTCATCTGCTCGCCCATGCATCCTGGCATTGAGCCCTTCATCTTAAGCCGTATATGACACGTGAATAGCTATAGATTTGAATGCTATGTGCGCTTTTGCACATAGCATTATTTCTTCAATACCTTTGCTCCATTCATCTTGCCTCTATAGCTTAGTCGTAATCAGATTCCCCGACTCGTATTTTTCAAGTCCTCGCTTGAAAAACAAATAGGAAGCGCCTATATAAACCGCATCAATGGCCAGTAATCCCAAGAGGCCATACCAGCTGAAGGCAGAAAGCAGCCTGAAGGGTAGAAATACAATAAATCCGGTGGGAAGCAGGGTATACATAATCACCTTAACAGATTGCCTGTATATGCTGTCAGGATATATGGAGAAGTTTATGAGAAACTCCGTCACAAGCCTTGATATCCTCGATGAATTACCAATGTAAAAGGTAAGCGTGTCAGCAGCGGACATTATCGCTCCGGCCAGCAGTCCTCCGGCGGCTGTAAAGAGAATGAAGAGCAGCAGCTTGAGTGGAGCAAAGCCATATACCAGGAGTATGAGCACGAATCCATACACAAGATCTCCCCAGGCAGAAACAATCATCCTCGAGCAGTACACATTCACATAGACATCTTTAGGCTGCAGCAGATAGGTGTCCAGCTCACCATTCATAATAATCCTCGGCAGCTCCCTGACATTTCCGAAAAGGATATGAAGAAAGCCGTACGTAGAGGAGGATAAAGCCCATATTACCATAACATCCTTAAAGCCATATCCACCAATAGATGAAACCTTCTGGAATATTACCCACCAGAAGAAGAGGAAAAATGCGTTGTTCAAGGCCATCCCAAGGGCTTGTGATATGAAGCTCACCCTGTATTCCATGGCGGAGAGCAGGTTATACTTGAAATAAAGACATATTAGTCTCAGGTGCTGAAGAAAGCTCCATGCCAGTCTTCGTCCGCCCTTATCCGCATCCTTCCTTGTGCCTGTTTTCTCCTTGGCCTGTATACCTGATTTTCTATCCCCCGTTAACATTGAGTTTTCTCACTCCCCTCGAATAGATTAATACCGATAAGGCTGCAAAAAGCGCCGTATATAATATCTGTATCGGTACTATACTAAGAAATTCCTCCATAGAAAAGGAGGTCAGCAATCTTGCCGGCACATATGCGATATAAGAAAAAGGCAGGTAGAGAGCAATTTCTCTAATTATCTTTGGCAAGAATTCCAGCGGCAGAAACAGCCCCAGCATGAAGGACAGCTTTTGCACAATCCAGTAAAACGCCGAATTATCCTCAGTCCAAAAGGAGGCCATGCCAATGAAGGCATCCATAAAGAAATTGAGCAGGATCCCGAGCATGGCCGAAATAATAACGACCGGCAGCGCACTAATATTAAGCCCCTCCAGCTTTCCGACATATAGGAATCCCAGTAACAGCCCAACAGGCAGATTCGTCATCAGTCTGACCGCTATTTGTCCCATGCCCTCAGAAAACTGGTAAAGCACAAAGCTATATGGCTTATTCAGCTTATAGGCTATATTGCCGCTCTTTATTTCCTCATTCATGCTGCGAAAAACATCACTCTTTGAAAGGATAACCATTTCTGCGGCGATATAATACCAAACAAGCCTGTTTACCGTATACCCCTCCATTGACCCATCATTGAAGAAAATAGCCTCCCACAGCTGCATAAAAATAAATATAACCAAGGCGAAAAACAATGCTCCTGCAAGGAAGTCGGCGGTATAGATTAAGTTGCTGTTAATTCCTGTTTTCACCACAAGCAAATACTTGCGCAGCTTCTTCATGCCTATTCCTCCTCCCCGCCGCTATTCCCAGCCGTAGTTGAGCCTGTATCCGGATCTGTATCTGCGTACGTTTCTGTGTCCATATCTATGCCCGCATATGAATCCGTGCATGTGTTAGAATTTACATCCTCAAGCCCCTTATCCGTGTATATGTCGCCAATAATTTTTTCCATCGGTATATCCGAAATAGTCACATCCATAATGCTTCCCGCCTGCATAAGGCGCAGCATGACCTCCTGAATTCCATCTCCCTCATCAACCTCCAGCTTCATTGAAAGCCCTTTTCTTTTTAAGATATTAAGTCCTTCAAGCCTAGTATGATCTGATATGGCAGCAAATTTAACATCTATGACCTTCTTTTTCAGGTATCCATACTTTAGAGCCTTTACGGAGCTATCCATCACGATTTTACCGTGGTTGATGATGACAGCTCTGTTACACAAATGCTCCACATCGCCAATGTCATGGCTGGTCAGAAATATTGTCGTCCTTTCTTCTTTATTGAGGCGTGTAATAAGCTCACGTATTTTCTGTTTCACCAGAACATCCAAACCAATTGTCGGCTCATCGAGAAAAATAATCTCCGGCTTATGTAGAATTGATGCTGCAAACTCACATCTCATACGCTGTCCCAGAGATAGCCTCCTAACCGGTATATCCATGAGCTCACCTATTTCAAACAGCTCGACAATTTCATCTATCCTCTTGTCCAGAAGCTTACTATCCATCTCATATATGGCACCCAGCAGTCTGAAGCTATCCATTGGCGGAAGGTGAAACCACAACTGCGACTTTTGCCCGAAAACACTTCCGATCCTGTAGGAAAGGTTCTTTCTCTGTTTCCCGGGATCAAGCCCTAATACTGACATACTCCCTGATGTGGCATGTAAAATACCCGTAAGCATCTTGATGGTGGTAGATTTACCCGCGCCATTTGGACCCAGAAATGCAATCAGCTCGCCCCTTGGCACCTCAAGACTAATGCCATGAACCGCCTCAATCTCTCTGTATTCGGGCTTGACAAGGGATCTCACACTCTGTGTGAACCCTTCCTTCTTAATTTTAGTCCTAAAGACCTTTCTCAGATCCCTCGCTACAATAACAGTGTTATTGCCCGCTTCACCGATTCCTAATGTAGTCATGCCTTCGCCTCCATCCAAACACACATTTTGAAGCATACCTTTTGCTTTTGTTGGCCCTTATATATTCGCCTTTATATATTCGCCTTTATATTTATCCGCTAACATGCACCTGGTATATGTGCCCGAATATATAAAAGCCCTGCGAAATCACCTAAAAAAGTGACTCCGCAGGGTTAGCTCCTACGTGTAGGGCAATCTGCCCCTATGCTGCTCAAGCTTGGTATCTCTAAGCATACTCGCCTTTTGAGATATTTTGGCACAGACCCGCTTGTTTGCCAATAGCTTTTGCAGGAATTCCTGCAAAGCAAAGCTCACTGCAAATTGGAATTTATCGTTACCGTTTCAGGTAGACCATATCAACATGCTGTTCAGTCATCCACTTTGTACGATATTCTTTTACCAGACGCTATATTAGCCTTATCGTATGTAATCATAACACGCGGCAAATTCAGTTCCTTAGCCTTAAGGCCGGAACTCCTTTTCATTTGTTTTTATTCCATATATCTCTTTTCCGGTATAATACTTCGTTATCACTTCGGTACCCTATATGCTCGTAAAATTCTTGTGCGACTAAATTATCTTTTCCAGTGAACAGTTGAAAATCATGAATACCTTGCTGACGATACCATTCTTCAGCATAACTTACTAATCCTTTTCCTATTCCTCTTTTTCGAAAATCGTCATGTACATATAATTCGGTTAATTCTACATAAAATACAGAATAGCAAATTGATCTTAGCAACTGGCAACAGCAAAAACCTATCAACTTGTTGTCCATTCCTACAACAAATACAGTTTCAGCATCATTACGTTTGAGTCCTTCCACAACACCCTCAAGTGAATTACATCCGTCTCCATTAAATAAATCATTTAATCTTTTCAATTCTATTGAATCATTTATATCAGCAACTCGGCAAACAAAACTCACTTTATTCATCCCTTATCAAGTAAATTTATATTTAGCAATTCCGTGGAGCGCCTATTTCTTTATAAATCGCAGAGCGATTACTATTCGCCCAGCGGCCGGAGCCCCGGGCGCGTCAGTGGACGGTATTGCGTACAACGGCCTAGCAGTCGCGACGCCGATGAGCAGTGCGGATGTTGAGCGGCAGCGAATCACACTT
>CAYOKA010000148.1:0-5478 GCA_964404395.1 uncultured Oscillospiraceae bacterium
GACTGGCAGTCAAGAGGTAAGGGGTTCGATCCCCCTCATCTCCACCACAATATGTCTGAAAACCCGCTGTTTAGCGGGTTTTCATCTGAGTTAATTAGCAATGATCTAGTCGGAGTGCTCTTGATTATAAGGGCACTCTGCTTTATGTATAGAAATATTCTGAGACCCCATGCGAAAAAATGCCCACGGAGTCGAATCAATCGACAACCGTGGACATTTAGCGGTTTCATTTATGGAGTCATTTGCGATGTAATATGTTTTGAGCTGTTCAGCTAAGCTATACTATGGTAACATCGCAAAAGCCTTTTATGAGAATAGAATCAACCATTCAGCTATTTTTCTTTTGACTGTACTGGGAGAAGAGAATAATTATTCCTATATAGCTGAATAGCAGCCGCTCCTATTAAGATAACCATTCCTATAAGGGCAATAGTCTGTAGCAGTGCAAATTCGCCCTTAAATCCCTCAGGTGCCTCCAAGAACTGATATATGCCCAGGTAAGCCCATGCTATGGGAAGAGGGAATGCGGCGTTATGTATTTTCAGAAGAACTAGCAAGACCAGGAGAACAGCAACTATTAATATAATAATCGCCCAGATATCATTTGCAATTCCAAAACCATTCCACTCCAGCTTGACAAGCATAGCGGCTGTATTGACAACAGATGCTATGAACAACCAGCCAGTATAGATTCCAAAGCTCAGGGGCAACAACCAGCGTTTTCTATCCTGAATACTCAGAAGCTTTTTGCAAATAAGGGATAATGAAACTAAAAAACCGAAAATGAACAGTACCGAAAGCTCAATCTGAACAAATGAGAACGCTACTATCCAAGCAATATTAAGAGTGCAGGAAATCCAAAAAAGTGTAGAAATTTTATCAATAGCCAGCTCGTAATAGGAATCATTTTTCTTAACAATCATAACAATAATCGATATGATCAAAAGTGAGTAGATAACGGCCCAGATGCTGAAGGTGGAAGGACCCGGTGTTATTAGAGTTACATACATGTCGGAAATTTCCTTCTGAGTAAGTCCGTTTATGAAGCCTAGAGCTCCAAGGGTATTAATCGCAATAGTCACTATAAGAAAAACTAAGTTAATCCATGATTTTTTTATCTTGTCCATGACAATCCTCCTTGAGTAATTAGATTTATTCTCTTCAGCACCTTAATTAATTAATTAAGTAACACTCCTCGCATCTTTCCAACGGCTACACGTCTCATGATACCGGGAATGTCAGTAGAGCTTCTTCGGGCACAGGCGGGATTTTCACGAGAAACCTAATGTATGAGGTAGGATGCTTAGTTACACTTTTTAAAGCGGTTTTAGGGTTCGCTTCGTCTGCGGGTACATAGCTAGGTGTATCAGCCATGGCATGGTTGTACATTTTCAGCATATCAGTATAGAAACGGATTACATCATATCCCATAAATACCTCCCTATATATGAAAATAGTAACTGTTTAACAGGTAATCCTCTTTGTATTTGCGGGCCATTGTAAAGAGCATGTTTTTTACAAGCTGTACTTCAATCTTACCCAATTCGAACTTTCGTAAAACGCTTTCAAAACGCTTTTTTTCCGATTCAGAAGCCTTGCTCTTAAAATATCCCCAAACATGCTGGGCTGCGTTTATTGCGTTACCGCTAAAAATGGGTTTTCTCAGCGATATCTCAATCATTTGGTACATCTGATGAGCCGGATATGTGCTTTTATCCTTTAGCAAATTTCGAATAGCACTGTAATGCTGGGGAGACCTTTCCAGGATACAATATTTGTAGTGCGCCCATTCAGTCTCCAGTTTGCTGATTCCCATGTTTGAAAGGCAATTGATACATTTTAAAGCTGACAGGTTTTTATCCTTTACCTCCAGCATGATATCAATATCCGTTCCGGGCAGCTGCTCATAAAATTCAAGAAACTTGTCAACCTCTATAAAATCAGAATGCGCACCAGCCCTCTTAGCAGGGTGCTGCTGAGAGTAATGGACCTTTTGTGGGCCGTTTTCTTTTGTCCATGTTTCTGAGCACCTTTTGATCCATTCAGCATCACTACATGATTTATCTGTCGGATTCACAGTATTGTGTAGGTTATCGAAAACTACGGGAATCCCTTCGATACATGCTGTTTCCAGAACATCATCTATATTGAATAATTTATCATCGTTTTCCAGTACCAGGCGCCTTTTTACATTGTCACTAAGCTGTCGATATCTTGACAAAAAACGCTTTTTGGCATACTCCTTGTTACCATATTTGCCACCGAGATGAAGTATTATTTTGTGTTCCGCCCCAAGTCCTAAGCAATCCAGTACTTTCGCGTGATAATTAAGATCTTGAATAGCTCTCTCGGCAACCGATTCATCAGGGGAGTTGAGGACCGTGTACTGTCCGGGATGCATTGACACCCGCATTCCTGCTTTACTAATTTTGCGGCCGATTGATGCAAACATTTCCTCGTATGAATCATGCCATTGTAAGCTTTTTGCTAAACTTGAGCCAAACGGAATCAAATCTGAGGATATCCGAAAAAGCCTGATGCTGTGTTGAATATTGTAGTCAATCAACTTATCAAGGGAAGATAAATTATGCCCAATTAGGGATAGCAGGCGTTCTTCGCTAGCATTTTTTAGTATGCAGTTTTTCATCTCACTCCCGGGTAAGCCGAGAGCAAGACAGGCATATCCAATCCTCATATACAGACCTCTTTACCCTCGGAATTCGCACAAATCCCTGACCAGTAGGCTTCAAAAATTTTGCCTGAGTAGGCTTCTTCGCAGGATGTACTATATAACAGCATACCATCAAGTAATCACTGGATGGTGCAAAAAAAAGCTCCAGAGAACCATATGCTATATCCTGCCTTATTACGCCGCATTCATGTCTTTTCTCCTCATTTTTGAATAGATGCGTAATAATCCGCATTTATCAACCTTTCAACAAGAAATCCACAATGTTCATCTGCTTGATGCCATCCTCGTCCATAGGTATTTCATCCATTGAGAGAATATACTTTGGATAGTGATCGTTTACTCTCTTCAGTGGATTGACTTCGCGTGCAAAGGTTGCCGGATCAAGTACACTGGCGGAAACCTGGTAATATATCTTATCCCCACTTAATTCGGCAATGAAATCTATTTCTTTGTCGCCGACCTTACCAATTGTAACTGCATAACCGCGTCTAATCAGCTCAAGATACACAATATTCTCCAGAATATGTCCAACATCATAGGCCTTGTTCCCAAGCAGTAAACGTCGCAAGCTGATATCCACCAGGTAATACTTCTCAAGTGATTTCAGGTGTTGTTTGCCCTTAACATCATAACGACCAACCTTGTACAGGATAAAGGCCTCGGTCAAAGCTTCAATATAATTCTCTACCGTCAGGGAGGTCGTTTTTCTTCCATAGGAGGTAAGACTATCAGCAATTTTATTTGAAGATACAATATTGCCAATATTATCAAACAAGAATTTTATAACACTTTCAAGCAGTGGGATATCACCTACACGCTTACGGGAAACAATATCCTTGAGTAAAACAGTATTATAGATTCCTGCAATATAATCCCTGCGAATGTCATCGTCGGCGATTGTAACGGAATATGGAAACCCTCCGTTTTGGTAGTAGCCATTCCAAGCATTGCGTTTATCTCCACCAACCATCTCAAAATATTCCTTGAAGGAAAGTGGCAACATGCCAATTTCGATATAGCGCCCTGAAAGGAGTGTAGCAAGTTCACCGGAAAGCATTTGTGCATTAGAACCTGTTATATATACATCAACATTATCCTTGATAAAAAGACTATCAACGGCCTTCTGAAATTGTTGAACATTCTGTACCTCATCCAAAAACACATAGGTCATCTTGTTAGGGACAAGTCTCTCTACAACATATTCATGAAGCTTTCTGTAATCGTGTAATGGCTCATTTGCAATGTCCTCAAAGTTAATGAAAATGATTTGCTTATCCTCAACACCACATTCTTTCAAGTATTCGCGAAACATCAAAAGCAACGTAGACTTTCCGCAACGACGTACACCGGTAATTACCTTGATAATGCTTTTATCTTTAAGCCTTTTAAGCTTATCCATGTATTGCTTTCGTTGGACCATTACAACACCTCCTCTTTAAACACATTATATATTATTAAGGATCAACAATCAATAGTTTTCATGTCTCACTATAGAAACTTATAAAAACTTATAAGTTTCTATATCCAAATATAAAAACTTTCACAAGCTCTGACTTCTTAATATAATAATATATTATTTCCAAGGCTTAAGGTTGACAAACCTGAAAAGCTGCTGGAGTGATAATTATGATAATAAGTGCAAGCAGGAGAACTGATATACCTAAATACTATAGTGAGTGGCTCGTTAACCGTATCAAGGAAGGTTATGTCGATGTTCGCAACCCCAGGTATACATTCTAGGTAAGCAGATATAGCCTGAGCCCTGAAATTGTTGATGGGATTGTCTTTTGGACTAAAGATCCGGAACCGATGATACAGAGGCTTGAGGCGTTTTCTGAATACAGCTATTACTTTCAATTCTCTCTACCCCAGAA
This sequence comes from uncultured Oscillospiraceae bacterium, assembly GCA_964404395.1. Lineage (GTDB taxonomy): Bacteria > Bacillota > Clostridia > Acetivibrionales > DTU013 > JAAYBT01. The sequence goes on from CAYOKA010000148.1 coordinate 4,567, forward strand.
ATGAACGAAAATATGCGGCTAGGTATAGCGCACTGCTGAAAATTTCAACTAATGGGAAGAAATATGCCTAAAAAGCCTTATTTTATAGACGATTAACCATAAAACGAGCTGAAATAGGAATAATTTACTAAAATTGCACCCCATTACTTGCAAAAGTTAGCAGTGCGGTCTACTCTTTGCAGCTATGCCCGCTAAACCCATCCTGCCCCAAAGACGATCATAAGTGTTAGGAAAAGCTTCGTGATACACCCGGAGAAAAACAAAGAAGGCAGTGAAATGTACACGATGTACATTTCAGGTGCGCCTGAGCCATGGGCTGGTCGTGAAGTTTCGCTATTATGTATGTTGTAATAGTAATTCGTGCTGGCGCACTCAACATACTATCTGCTCGCCTATGCAACCTAGATGGTGAATAAGCGCCGTCTGCCCCACAAGTTTTTCGCTGCTTTGGTGTATAGAAGTTTTTCCTCAACAGCCATTTGCGAAGCATATCCGGCTGAAATCGAGAGGGGCTCGATGCCCCCGAGATTTCCTTAGTACCACAGCAGCCAACACGGCGTTTGAATGGCGCCTTTCCGCCGATTTTGGGCGGTCAAAATTGGTAGTAAGAATGAGTAAGTATCAATTCTCACAGCTTTTTATTGGGAAAATACTCACATCGCGAAAAGCATCCTCGGATAAAATCTTGTTTAGTGGTTATAAATGGTATATACTTTTTATAACGAAATGAGGCGAGCTTTACGAAACGTCCGGGTGAGCTGGAGCGAGTGAGAAAAGGTGTACAGGACGCAAAAGACGGCATTGCGGAATATGCGGATGTTGGGGTTAATCGCGTGGAAGCCTTTCACGCAATTGACAATCCGTCAGGACATAAATGGCTGGATTGAAATGAGTTATATATAGGTGGATCGG
>CAYOKA010000149.1:0-5349 GCA_964404395.1 uncultured Oscillospiraceae bacterium
CCCATCGCTATAAGTATTTGTATTGAATCGCCACTCATACACATAACTCCCCTTCGTTTTTTTTAATGCATATGCATTTTTCTAAATACAACACAAACCGGAAGCACCCGAAAATAAAAACTCGAGGTATCCCTGCATCTGCGCTTACCTAACATGTGGCTAATTATATCAAAAGATTATCCTCTTTTAAAGTATAAAATGTATAGTTATTTGACATTATGCATAATTAGTCAGTATTTTCACTATATTTGTATTTGCGCGTATTAAATGTTATTATCTTATAGCCGGAAAACATAGATGCGGATTTGTCCGGAGGATTCTGTCAAGGCCTATTTGAGGTCAGGCTTTTGCGATTTAACCTTAATGTGATTAGCTAATGGAACTCAAAACATGATACATCGCAAAATGCCCGAGGATGAAAGGATGTGCTTAAAAATGGACAGGTTTTCAATCGTTGATATCGGTGGGAGCGCGAGGGATATTCCTTATCTGATCAGAGAGCTTCGCCAAAAAGGCCTCATCGTCGCAACCGAAAAGGATGTGGGGAACGATACGGTTTATCTTACCAACAACCTATTTGCCGTGAAAAAGATTTTCGAGGATTATGACGGCTTGATGCTGGATGTAATCAAGAAAAAATGACTATTTCCGGGAAATTGTAAACGGGGCTGTCCAGTGCTAAAATTATGACATGTAACGGACCTACTGCACTTGAATTACCTGAGGTAGATGTATGAGGTACAAACGAAAAGAATACTTCAAAAAGATGCGACATAAAAGAGCGATGGACATATTCCTCTATATGGTTGTGATGCCCTCGATAGTCATACTATTGGGGTATTTGGTTGCAACTGTATTAATATTGCCGTACATGTCACAGTGATTTGTTCAAGATGCCTAAAAAATACTTGATAAGGACTCAAAATGTCATTCATAAATGACATTTTATTATCATTACCGATTGTATATAATAATACTAGGGTTAAGAGTTTTCCTCCTTTTTAATATTTTAAAAGCCGACTTAGTGGTAAGTCGGCTTTTTTAGTTATTTACTCAACTTTTCCACATCAGCTTTTAAGTAGTGTTTTGAGGTGCTGGTACCGACATGCTGAGGTGTGATATCACACCGCCGTCGGTAGCCTGCTGTGCAGGCAAGCGCCCAATACACTGTGGAAAAGTTGAGTTATTTATTTTTCGCTGATTATTTCACTTTGCAATCAAATCCTCAAATCTGGTAAAGGGCTCATCGAAAATAGCATGTGTGTAAATTTCACGCTTCTTTCCATCTATCAGGAACTGTACCTTTTGCACTCCTTCCAGCTGTGTCAGTGTATTTACTACAGAACCGATCGCCATTCTCTCACTGGCAGTTCCTCCCGGGCTATTATCAACAAATTCAGCGGAGAAATTCACTGTACATAAGCCGTTCTTCGTAGCGGCGGACAGTAGTCTGGTGCCTTCGGGGATGGCGCTCCAAAGACTGTCCGTCCTCGGTCCGTCAATTAGTTCACGGATAACAGCAGCCTCCAGTGTTTCTCCCTCATAAATCGTCACGTCTCTTTTCTCACCTACAACATACAGTGCCTCCGAATCAGAAAAGTAAAGTGTGGCAGTCACCATTTTCCCCGGGGTTGGAGTGCCGTCATCATTGAGCACGGCAGGCTCCATATCTCCCAACGGCATCCCGCTTGGACCGACCATATCCTCTCCGTTTATATGCAGCCGCACTTTTTCAACTCCATCTATCTGTGTGAGCGTATTGACAACAGTTAGTCTGTTCGTCACCTCTTCAAGACCGTTTGCTTGAAGAAACTCATCGGAAAAATCCACAATGGCAACCTTGTCCTTTATATCAATTCCTATAATTTCTGTACCTTCTGGGATAGGCGCTCTGAGTCCCTGAGTTTCCGGCCCTTCAGTTAGTGCAAGAATACAAGCCTTCAGTATGGCGCCATCCTCTACCTGTATGCCTCTCTCTTCCTGAATAAGGGCACTATTATCAATTGTCGGAAAATAAAGTGTTACATTAATTGTTTTTATATTAGCAGAGCTGCTTACCTCATCACCATCTGTATCCTCCGTCGATGTGTTCTCATCAATTGCATCCGTTCCCGTTTCCTCATTCGACATTCCCTGCTCCGACGTTAATTCGCCCTCATTTTGCTGAGTACCTTCGGCATCCTTATCCTTAAACAGACTGCAGGATGCAAATGAAAACACCAGCGCAAATAACAATGTAAATATTATTATTCTTTTCATTTTAATCCTCCCCTTACTTCCAAACTACTTCAATATAGTTCGTGCTAAGCCGCATTTTTTCTATGTTATTTTTATGAGCTTACAAGTCTATATATATCATACTGACGAAACACAAATCGGAATTGTTCCGCTTCAGTCTACTGTAATATAATCCATGATACTCTCAAACCGTTTCTGCTTGATGCGTGGCACCTTCATAATGTCTTCAATTTTTCTAAAGCCGTCGTTCTTTTCCCTGAATGCTATGATATCCCTTGCCGTAGCCTCTCCGATCCCGGGAAGCGTATCCAGCTCGGCAATATCTGCATTATTGATATTAACCAATCTCGGCTTGACCTCGCTTATATCCTCATCGTCCCCATCTCCGATTACGATTGCGCTGCCGCCGCTTTCCTTTACGATGACTGCATTTGCACCCTTTGCTGTTTTTTCTTCCTGCTCTGCCTCTTCCTCTGATTTTATATACAACATCACATTTTCATTGAGCCTATATACCATGTTAATATCGTCTGCATCAGCTTCCGCTGTAAGGCCGCCTGCCAGAATTACCGCATCATAAATCATTTGGCCTTTTTCGATAGTAACGATGCCCGGAGCCTTTACACCCCCCACTACATAAACCTTTATCATTTCCTTTGGTTTTACTTCATCTTCATTAAGGCCATTACTACTATCAGTACCTACTATTCCACCTACCCCGTTAATAGCTGCTGCTCCTGAGCCTTCATCACCAACCTTGTCTCCAGCTTCGCCTGTAAGCCCGATGCCAACCTGTTCTGCATTTTCAATGATATGTCCGGCTTCAATAATTATATCGCTTTTGTCTGTGAAAAAAATATACCCCACAAGGCAGCCCAGTAATACGAGAACAGAAACGGCAATCACCACTGCCTCGGTCTTCAGCTCTATTTCTTTCCCAAATAACTGTTTTTTCAAAGCCTCCCTCCTCCCACATTTATATAGTTCTACCTTTTTATTACAAATTCCTTTTTTATTTTAATAATAATTCTAAGTGTTTTCAATTTTTTTTAACTTCTTCATAGGTTTTTTTGTTATACTTAATTTGTATCAATTCGCTCCGGGAGGTCTAGATGAAAAGGCTGTCGATTTTTGTACTGCTGTTTATTTTATTATCTGCTACCAGTATTGTCTCCGCACAACAACCTTCTCTGGCCGCCGGCTCCTATATTTTAATCGATGCAGAAACCGGTAGTGTGCTATGCGAAAAAAAATCAACCGATACACATTATCCCGCAAGTATGACAAAAATCATGACCGCCATTTTGGCTATTGAAATGGGAGACCCCGATCAAATAATGACCGCCAGCCAGTCAGCTATAGATGGCATCGGCGTAAATGGCAGTAATATCGGTATTATCTCCGGCGAGAAGATAAGTTTGGAACATCTTTTGCAAGCTTTATTAATTACTTCCGCCAACGAAACGGCTAATATCATAGCAGAACATATCGGCGGCACCAACGAAGAATTTATATCGCTTATGAATAAAAGGGCAAAGGAGCTTGGCGCCGTGGAAACCCATTTTGCCAACGCCTCCGGTATACATGATGCAATGCATTTTACCACCGCGGCAGACATGGCAAAATTTGCAAGATATGCCATGACACTTCCCGAATTCAGAGAAATCGTCAGTACTACGAGCTTAACACTACCTGCCACAAACAAGCATCCCACATGGCCGGTAATTCCAAATACTAATAAACTAATGCTTTCGGACAAAAGCGAACTCTATAAAATCAACGGTATAAAGACCGGTTATACCGGACCGGCAGGTCATAATCTTGTTTCATCCGCTGTGAACAGCGATGGGCTTGAATTAATTTCTGTCGTCATGGCGGTAAAGCACGAGGGTGCTTCGGAAATGGTACAGCTGTACTCTAAGGAGTTACTTGACTACGGCTTCAACAATTTTGAGAAAGTGAATCTGCTTGAAAAGGGCAAGGTCTATAGAAATGTCAAAGTTGAAAACACTGACGACATCTACGGGCTGGATCTTATTACAACAGCTGACCTGTCCTGCGTGCTTCCAAAGGATAAGACATTGCGAAATATAAAAGAGGTTCAACACATCAGCGATACATTTTCCGCACCTGTCAATAAAGGTGATCTCATGGGTTATGTGGAGTTTTTCAAGGATGAAGTATCCATTGGCAAGATAGAACTGGTCGCTGCCAGAAACCTTGAGCACAAGCCGGAGCCCGAAACCTTGAAATCCGCTGTGAAAAAAGCCTCTGGTAATATTTATGTTAAAATCGGACTGATTGCAGTTGCCTTTATTCTGTTTATTATTCTACTTAGAATCACGCTCCGAGGTATTTCCCGTAGGGCAAATTCAAACAAGCATTCCCATTATTCCTGACAGATTACTAAAAAAGGCCGAAAGCTAATTGCCTCCGGCTCTTTTCTTTAGTCGCCTTATTACTATTATCTCACAACTATATTCACCAGTCTGCCGGGAACGGCTATTATCTTAACGACGTTCACGCCCTCCAGTAAAGGCCTTACCTTCTCATCCTGCATCACATACTCTTTCGTCTGTGCTTTATCCAATCCCGAAGGAAGCATTAGCTTCTCTCTTATCTTGCCGTTGACCTGTATAACAATTTCGATTTCATCCCGTATAAGCGCCTTCTCTTCCCACTCAGGCCACTGGTGGTTGAATATGGAATACTGCTTGCCCATTTCCTCCCACAGCTCCTCCGTCAAATGTGGTGCGAAGGGAGCCATCAGCTTAAGAAGATCGGTTATCGTATCCAGATATAATGATTTGTTTTTTAAGCCTGAAGACTCGTATTTATAAAGAGCATTCACCAATTCCATTATTCTGGCAATAGAGGTATTGAACTGGAATCGCTCCGTGTCCTCTGTGGCGCCTTTAATTGCATAATTCCTGGCATAATTCAATTCCTTTTCCTCATTGCCCATGACATCATCTGATGTGGAATCGATATCAAGCTTGGCAGCACTTCCTATAAGCCTCTCAACTCTGCCCACGAATCTTGAGATTGCTTTTATGCCATCATCGCTCCATGGTCCGCCTTCAGTATATGCAAAACCGAATGCAAGATACA
>CAYOKA010000150.1:0-5127 GCA_964404395.1 uncultured Oscillospiraceae bacterium
CGGCCTCGTTCAGATCATAGATTACCAGATTGCATTGATCCAGTTCGGCAAACAGTTCTGCTGTTGCTTTTGCAAAACCGGATGCTGCTCCGGATATTACCGCTGTTTTTCCTCTTAATGATTCACCCATATTGCACCTCCTGAAAATAATGAATAAGTCGCAGTATATTCCATTTATAATTATAACAAATTCCATAACATTCGTCAATATATTAAAAAAACAATAAAAATAGTGTCACAGATGTGTTGACAAATGTTACAGAAGGCTATAGAATAAAAATAACAAATGTCATAGAAAAAGTTAAGACTAATATAATTATCTTTAGGAGGGGTATCAAATGTTGGATTCATTAAAAGGAAAAGTATGTGTTGTTACAGGGGCTGCCCGAAGTATTGGACTGGGCATTGCGGAAAGGTACTGTAAAGATGGTGCTAAAGTTGCTATGATAGATATAAACCCCGAGGTCGAAAATCAGGCAAAGAGGCTCAGTGAAAATGGGTGCGTTGCAAAATCATACATACTTGATATTACGAACCGAGATGCAGTTCTTGACTGCTTTAAACAGATTGGAAATGACCTGGGACCCGTTTTCTCGCTTGTCAATAACGCCGGTATTGTTGACCAGCGGCCCTTTGAAGAAATTACCGCTGATATGATTAACAAACAGATGGCGGTCAATGTAAATGGAACTCTATTCTGCTCTCAGGGCGCAGTTAAGAGCATGAGAGAAAACAAGGAAGGACGAATTATCAACTTTTCATCAAAATCAGGCAAGACCGGCTCTGCATTAATGGCTCACTACTCAGCAGCAAAGGGAGCAATCATCGCATTAACTCACGCATTAGCTTTTGAACTGGCAAAAGACAATATTCAGGTAAACTGCATATGTCCCGGTATTACGGATGCATCGGGAGTCTGGTCTGAGGTCAGCAGAGGGTACACTGAAAATTTAAAGCTCCCCAGAGAAGAGGTCATCAAGAAATTTACGGCAAAGATTCCTCTGGGCAGGTTGACCAATATTGAAGACGTCGTTGAAATGGTTTACTTTATTACTCTCAAGGGTGATTATATGACGGGGCAGGCATACAATATCACCGGTGGAAGGGAGATGCACTGATATGAGTTCCTCTGTGGGCATGAGTGTCAATTATTATGCACCGAAGGATGTACGGATCGAAGCTATGACGGAGATCCCAAGGCTCAGTTATGGCGAAGTGCTTGTAAAAGTCGAAGCCTGCGCTATCTGCGGTACGGATATAAAATCCTTTGTTAGCGGCAATCCCAGGATAAAGCCGCCTCAGGTAATGGGGCACGAGCTTTGCGGCACCATTGTTGAAGTTAGTAATGGCGCCACAAATTATAAGACCGGACAGAGGGTAACAATGGCCACGACGATAGGATGTGGCGAGTGTGTCTACTGTAAAAAAGGTAAAACAAATTTGTGTAGAAGTGCTGAGGCAATAGGTTTTCACTATCCCGGTGCGATGGCACCCTATGTGAAAATACCTGCAAAGGCTGTAAGACAAAACCAGCTCATTGATGTTGGAGACCTGGATGCCCTTATTGCTTCTCTTGGCGAACCCATGTCCTGTGCAATGAACGATATAAGCCGTGTCCCGGAGCAGGAGCTTAACAATGTTTTGATTCTGGGGCTTGGACCCCTTGGTATGCTCCATGCAGTATGCGTAAGAGAAAAGGGTGCAAAGAATATCGTTTGTGTTGAATTCCCGGGGAAAAGGTTCCAGATGGCAAAGGAAATGGGCTTTAGCAAGGTTTTCACGCCGGAGGAGATAGATGACCGCTATAAGGATCTGACCGAGGGAGAAGGCTTCGATTTGGTTATAATTACGGCGCCCAGCAATGAGGTCCAGAGCAAGGCACCTATGTATGCCAGGAAAGGCGGATACGTTTCGTATTTTGCCAGCCTGCCCGTTGGAAATGAAATGTTGAATATGAATAGCAGGACGATACACTATAATGAATTGATACTTTACGGGACATCGGATTCTACAGTAAAGCATGTACAGGCTGCCGTAGATCTTCTGCGGAAAAACCCGGAGGGCTTCAGGCCTTTAATAACCCATGTCATGCCCTTCTCTGATTTTCACAGGGCTATGAATGAAATTAAGGAAGGAAATGCTGTAAAGATTGTCTTAGTACCATAACAGGACAATAGAATATGCTGGATAGGACAAAAGCCTTAGATAAAGATTTGTGTGTAAAGGGGTGGAATTATGAAACTGGTTGGCATAGGAGATTTGTTTATTCCCAGGGAGTACATTGAATCCGGCTTCGGATCTTTAGAAGGACTGGGTGTTAAGGTCCAAACAATAGAATGGAAGCTAAGGGATTTTGATGAGCTCCAGCAGATCAACCTGCAGGTTGAAAAGGGAGGAAGCGAGGCATACGAGCCGCCAGAGTACATTTTTGAGGCTTGCGCGGATGCTGATATCATTATAACTCAGTTCTGCACCATCACAAAAAGACTCATAGATCATTGCAGGAACCTGAAAGCTATCGGTGTCCTGAGGGCGGGAATAGAAAATGTCAATCTTGCCTATGCAGATCAGAAGAACATTATGGTTTTCAATACGCCCGGGAGAAACGCCGATGCGGTGGCGGACTTTACAATCGGACTGATGCTGGCAGAGTGCAGGAACATTGCCAAAGGTCACATCGGTCTGAAAAATGGTCAATGGATCCGAGACTATCCCAATTCACACTGCATACCTGATCTCCCCGGCAAGACTGTAGGAATAATTGGCTTAGGAGAAATAGGCCAAAAGGTTGCAAAAAGGCTGACAGGCTTTGATGTAAAAATGCTCGGTTACGATCCTTTTGTCAAGAATCCTCCCTATGGGGTAGAAATGTGCTCTCTTGAGGAATTGATGGAAAGGTCGGACTTTGTGACAGTGCATGTCAGGCTCACGAAGGAGACCGAAAATCTGGTCGGCAGAGAAATGATAGCCAGAATGAAGCCGACTGCCTATCTTATAAACACATCAAGATCTTCATTGGTAGATGAAGCTGCCCTTTTTGAAGCATTGAGGGATAAAAAAATCGCAGGCGCAGGATTGGATGTATTTGATAAGGAGCCGCCGGGAAAAGACTATCCCATTGTCACCATTGACAATGTAACGGTTACGCCGCACATGGCAGGCGGATCGAGAGATGCATTTTTAAATTCTCCCGCAAAGCTGGCAGCAGAAATGAAGAAGCTTTGGAGTAAGGAAGCACCCGGATCCCTGGTGAACAAAAATATGCTATATATGCGGAAGAACATCCTGAGGTGATTTCTGGGAGGATGTCCTGATATAAATAGGGGAAATAGCGGTGAATATGGAGGACTAGCCTATGTATGCGGCAAAGGTTATTGGAACAGTAGTATGCACAACAAAGGATGAAAAGCTGCATGGCCGTAAATTGCAGGTGGTGCAACCGGTGAATTTGTTAACGATGCAGTACGAGGGAAAGTCGGCAGTAGCCATTGATTCTGTTGGAGCAGGCTTGAATGAAATCGTATTGGTAGTGACCGGCAGCTCTGCCAGGCAGACAATGGTAACAAACAATACCCCCGTTGATGCTACTATCATGGCTATTGTGGATTTGATAGACATCGAGGGCAAGAGGGTTTTCGACAAAGGAATGCAGCAGGGCTAACGGAGGAATTGGATATGTATATGGCAAAGGTCATCGGCACTGTCGTCGCAACTGAAAAGGACGAAGCACTAAAGGGTGTAAAGCTACTGGTCATTCAGCCGGTGGATTCCAGCGGCAGGAAACGCGGGTCCCCTTTGGTTGCATCGGATACCATCGGAGCCGGCTTTGGTGAACTCGTATTTTGTGCAAGGAGCAAGGATGGCTCTTTGGCACTACCGAATCCAAATGCTCCAAGCGATGCGGGTATTATCGGAATAATCGATTATTAGTGTAAGGCAGAAAGCCCAATGAGGGGAAAAACGCTGTATTACTAAAGGAGTGCTTGAATGTGATATTCGCACGGGTTGTGGGAAATTTAGTAGCCACCCAGAAGAATGAAAATCTGATAGGCTCAAAATTGATGATAATCCAACCCCTGGACACCAAAGGGAATCCGGACGGAGATGAGCTTGTTGCGGTAGACGGCATCGGTGCGGGGGAGGGCGATTTGGTGCTCTGCATTGCCGAAGGCGGTTCGGCGCGGCAGGTATACGGGAATCCAAAGTCTCCGATTGATATGGTGATAGCAGGGATTGTGGATTTCATGGACAGTGAGGATGGCAATATACGCTTATAAAAAGAGTTGAGGTGAGATGGATGGACATTAACAAACTAATCGAATCAATTACACAGGAGGTCTTAAGAGAGATTGGCACCGGTAATTTGACCGGCTATACAGGCATGTCACAGGAAGTTCTCCCCAATGGAGTGGACATTAACAATCTTGCGAAAACCTGTGACCATACGGTATTAAGGCCGGAGACAACAAAGAAGACTATTGAAAGATTCTGTAAGGAGGCGATCCAGTGGGGATTTGCTTCGGTATGCATAAACCCTACAAATGTAAGGTATGCAGCCAGCCTGCTCAAGGGCACGGACGTAAAGGTCTGCACAGTCATCGGGTTTCCGCTGGGAGCGAACACGCCCTTTGTGAAGGCTGCTGAAGTAAGAGATGCCATTGCAAACGGAGCACAGGAAGTGGACATGGTCATCAATATCGGCGCACTAAAGGACGGGGACTACGATCTGGTCTCCAGGGACATCAAGGCTGTGGTTGAAGCAGCATCCGGGCAGGCTCTGGTCAAGGTCATTATCGAAACCTGTCTGCTGACGGAGCAGGAAAAAATAAAAGCATGCCTGCTTGCGAAAAACGCAGGGGCGGACTATGTAAAGACCTCTACGGGGATGAGCACCGGCGGTGCTACAGTTGAAGACATTTCTCTCATGAGAAAAACTGTTGGACCGGATATGGGAGTCAAGGCTTCAACCGGCGTTAATGATCGCCAGATTGCACTTGACATGATAAGGGCAGGCGCTACACGCCTCGGCACGAGCAAGGGCATTATGATACAGACGGGAAAGAAGCCTGAAGAGCTGGGACTGGTAAGCAGCAAATCCAATTATTAGTCGGGAAGTGAACGTGATGG
>CAYOKA010000151.1:0-5031 GCA_964404395.1 uncultured Oscillospiraceae bacterium
ACCGACATGCTGATAGCCTGTGCAAACGCAGGCCTTGAAAAGGGAAATGCCGATAGCGAACTGCAGGCTGTAATTAACAGATTTTCAGGTATAGCATCTGAGCTAAATGTTTCTAATCAAGTTGTTCAAGCTATTGCAGATGATTTGAGGGCTCGTGTAGAAGCAGATAAAAGTGACAAGGGGAAATATATGGACAGCCTGAAGGCTGCGGGCGAAGACAATTGCGCAAAACTGGTCGCCGCATATCTGCAAAGCATCGGAGTGGATGCGCGCTATGTCAATCCGGGCGATGCCGGCTTGTTGCTGAGTGACGAATATGGTAATGCTCAGGTGCTCCCACAGTCCTATGATAATCTGAAATCTCTAACTGATTACAGTGGAATTACCGTTTTCCCGGGATTTTTCGGTTATTCGCAAAAGGGTGATGTTGTGACCCTGCCGAGAGGTGGTTCCGACATTACAGGCTCAATTGTAGCTGCCGCTGTTAATGCAAGTCTGTACGAAAACTTTACAGATGTAGATAGCATTTATTCCGTGAATCCAAACCTAATCAACTCTCCAAAGCCAATTAGAGAGCTGACCTACAAAGAGATGCGAGAGCTGTCCTACGCCGGCTTTAGTGTGTTTCACGAGGAGGCACTTATCCCTGTTTACAAGAAGGGCATCCCGGTGTGTGTGAAAAACACGGACAATCCCTCTGCGCCGGGAACCACTATTGTACCGGAACGCAGTTTCATTACGAAGCCGGTTGTGGGAATAGCCAGTCATGACGGTTTTTGTTTCATTTACATCAGCAAATATCTTATGAACCGTGAAGTGGGTTTCGGCCGCAAGGTCTTACAAATCCTTGAGGACGAGCATATCTCATTCGATCATATGCCTTCCGGAATCGATAATATGTCGATCATAATAAAGCAAAGCTTCCTGGATAGTCAAAAAGAAATGAGAATTGTGGAGCGTATTAAAAAAGAACTAGCCGTAGATGATGTATCAGTTGTCAAGGATTTAGCCCTTGTTGTGATTGTCGGCGAAGGGATGCGTAATACCCGTGGAATAACCGCCCGGGCTTCCACCTCACTGGCTAAAGCAGGGATTAACCTGGAAATGATTAGTCAGGGTCCGTCTGAGGTGAGCATGATCTTCGGAGTCAGGGCAGTCGAGAGTAACAAGGCCGTTTGCGCATTATATGAAGAGTTTTTCAATAGGCCGGAAATGAAGGCGTGATTATCCTCTCCGCTTCAAGGAGATCTGATGGATTTTCTCGATGATTTTGTCCTTTAAGAGCAGCCCGGCTAGGAACAATACTACTGCGGCCACGCACAATATGATAACCAGAGCATAATTACCGTTATGTGCACCGTGGCCTATATAAGAAGACGCCAGCAGTGCCGGGAACCTGCCTATCATTATAATTATGAAAAAACGAAGCGGCTTTACAGGAGTAACTCCTGCAATATATGTCAAAACATCCTTTGGTATCCCCGGAATAAGGAATAAAATAAAGGTAGCAGCTTCGCTTTTTGAGCTGCTGAAAATAGAATTGAACTTTTTTATTTGAGTCTCTGATGCAACCAGTCTAACCAGTGGATAGCCAAGAAGCCGCACGATGGAAAAAACCAGTATTGAGCCCAGAAGAATACCAATCAGTGAGTACAATGTCCCCAGCCATGTCCCATAGATGTATCCTCCTGCAATCTGCACAATCTCTCCCGGAATCGCCGCCACAAGAATCTGTAGTATTTGTATCCCTATAAATACCAGGATACCCCTCCAGCCAAATGAATGAAGCAACCGGTCGAGACGTTGGGGATCCCTGGTCATTTCAGTAATCTTAGGACCCAGTTTTGTTGTAAGATAAACTAATATGCCGATAAATATTGCTATGAGAGCAATATAGAGCACCAGCTTCAGCCTTTCATTCTTGCTTCCGGCATTGTTTTTCGGTTGACCTTCGCTTTCCAAAGGGTTGTTCCTCCTGCCTTTTGTCTGTAAGATTTTATCCTTCCGGCTTTTGTCTGCTTCACGTTGCTTTTTTCGTTTCTATGGGCTCTCCTATTCACATCACTTTTCGATAGATAATGCCATTTGATTATCTTCCACATCCTCCTCCTTTAAATAATAACCAACTGCCGGGATGCTTTTAGTACGATAATAATCATGGTTTTTAATTCCTGATTCCTCAATCGTATCAACCGAGCACATCCGACTCCCCTTCTTTTGCTTCATTACCTGCACTCCCTGGGAATTCCGTGTACCCTTTGGACTAATATTGGCTGTATTAAAAACCAGAACTTTATCTATGTCACTGCGGGCAACAAATTCCGTATCTGCTTCAAGATATTTAATGTCAACAAGCGTGGAGCGATCAGAATAAGCATTGGCCAGCTTCTTTCTGTTAGTCTTTGTCATATAGCTTTTCATTTCAATCTTTGCGCATTTGCCGTTTTCATAAGAAAAAAGTACCCAACCGGAGTAATCTTCTGTCGCAATCATGTAGAGTATCCTTTCGCCATCATCCAGCTGCAGGAGGTTTGTCAAATATTCGCCCAGCACACTTGCCTTGCAGTCCGGAATATCATAAATGCGCAGCTTATAGACCGTGTGTCTGTTAGAGAATAAGAGCAGTTCTGCCTTATTGCGGGTTTCAATCTCCTGAAAGATTTTGTCATCATCCTTAAGCTTGTGCTCTGAACCGGCCCTCAGTGATATCAGTGATACCTTTTTCAGGTAATTTTGTTCAGTAAGGAAAAGCTTGAGGTTATAATCGTCAATCATATTCTCTTCCGTGATTACCTCAACATGCTTCTCAAGCATAATCTGTGTCCGTCTGGGCTGAGCGTACTTCTTTGAAACCTCACCCAGCTGTTTGACGATAATTTTCAAAACCCTTTTGTTATTGCCTAATATATCCTTCAAATCAATGATTTCCTTTTGCAGCTCGTCCACTTCCGCAACCTTGTTCAAGATATACTCCCGATTGAGGTTGCGAAGCTTTATCTCCGCAATGAAGTCCGCCTGGATCTTATCAATCTCAAAGCCTTCCATTAAATTTGGCACAACCTGCACCTCGTGTTCAGTATTACGAATAATTGCCACAGCCTTGTCGATGTCCAGCAAAATCTTGCGTAAGCCCACCAGCAAATGAAGCTTTTCTTCCTTTTTCTTAATATCAAACTGTGTCTGCCTTTTTATGCACTCAGTTCGAAATTTCAGCCATTCCTCAAGTATGGTTCTAACGCCCATTACCCTCGGAATGCCGCCTACGAGAATATTGAAGTTGCAGCTGAAGGAGTCCTCAAGAGCTGTCATTTTGAACAATTTGTTCATGAGTGTATCGGGATCGGTACTTTTCTTAATATCAAGGGTAATTTTCAATCCATCTAAATCTGTCTCATCCCTGACATCAGAAATATCTTTCACCTTCCCGCTTTTAACTAAATTAATAATTGAATCAATAATCGCTTCCGCCGATGTTGTATAAGGAATTTCAACTATTTCAATGCAACTGTTCTTCTTGTCATAGTTATATTTTGCCCTGACCTTAAAGCCTCCGCGACCTGTTTCATATATTCCCCGCATCTCTCGTTCGTTATATATCAGGCATCCGCCCGTCGAAAAATCCGGCGCCTTAATGTATTCGATTAAATCAACATTTTCATCCTTGATATATGCAATCGCAGCATCGCAAATCTCTTTTAGATTAAAGCTACACAGGTTACTGGCCATACCAACGGCAATGCCCTGATTGGCATTAACCAAAATGCTTGGGAACGTTGCCGGAAACAGAGTAGGCTCTTTGAGTGTCCCATCATAATTGTCAATAAAATCTACAGCGTCCTTATCAAGGTCGCGAAATAATTCTTCGCAGATTTTCTCCAGCTTGACCTCTGTATAACGAGCGGCGGCACAGCGCATATCTCTAGAATATTGCTTGCCCATATTACCCTTGGAGTCTACGTATGCATGCAGCAGAGCACCATTTCCTCTTGTCAATCTGACCATTGTCTCATATATGGCCAGATCTCCATGAGGATTCAGCTTCATAGTTTGTCCGACCACATTAGCCGATTTTGTCCTGTTGCCTGTAAGCAGTCCCATTTTGTACATGGTGTAGAGAAGCTTTCTGTGTGACGGCTTGAAACCATCAATTTCAGGGATAGCGCGTGACACTATGACGCTCATTGCATAGGGCATGTAGTTTTGTAAAAGTGTGTCGGGTATTTTTTGTGAAACAAAATTGTTCTCAGGCATAAAAGTTCCTCTTTCTAGTCATTTTGCGTTAGCTTAGTAGTTTTTCGTGCACCGGCAGCAGCATTTATTCCGGTTTTGTTTCCAAGCACCTACAGTATGCTCCCCTTCCACATTATAAAAGCAGAAGTAAGAAGTCATATCTCACGGGGCTAGTCGCAAGCATAGCTTCATGTGTATTGTAAAGGAAATTCGTGCTACCGCACTCAATATACTAGCTGCTCGCCCATGCAACTTGGCTGAACAGCCCCTCCCAAACAACACCATTGTTAGCAGCAGATCCTTGGAGCAGGAAACAAGAACTTCCGCAAACACCGCTGCCGGTACACGAACTAAACAATGCCACTAATGCTATCGAAACAGTGTTGACGTATCTGAAAATTACTCAGCTTACGTCGATCATGTCCAGGAAGCTCGCCCCATTCTCTTCGATATAGCTCTTCCTGCCCTGCAGATTATCTCCCAGTAACATGTCAAAGGTCTGCTCTGTTATCTCCATTTCATCCGGCTCAATTTTTATCAGTCTTCTGGTCTTAGGGTTCATCGTGGTCAGCCACATCATTTCCGGCTCATTCTCGCCAAGCCCCTTTGAGCGTTGAATCATATACTTGCTATTACCAAGCTTCGCAAGTATTTCAATCTTCTCCTTTTCCGTGTAAGCAAAATAAGTCTTACCCTTGCTGTTGATTTCAAACAGAGGCGATTCGGCAATAAATACCTTTTCCTCCTGAATCAACGTAGGTACAAGCCTATAAAGCATGGCTAAAATCAGTGTTCTTATCT
>CAYOKA010000152.1:0-4328 GCA_964404395.1 uncultured Oscillospiraceae bacterium
TATGCAATCTCATTGCCTGCAAAGTCCTTAAGGGTCTGACGGTAAGCTCCTTCGAAAGAAATCCCTGTAATCCTAAGCTGTCCATCCGCATCGGTGCAGGTGGTATTTGATTCAATTTTAAGGTCCTCAAATACAATATAGGTTACTTTATCCCCCGATTGAGCATCGCCGTTCTGCTCTCCATAGGGCAAGTCCCGGTAAGCGCCATTACTGGCTAATTTTATGGGATTGCCACTACTATTCTGTAAATTTGTAAGTGCAAACACCGAATTATAAAAACCATGACGAGTGTCCCCAAAATAGTCCATATTAGGCGAAACAGAGCTAGGAGTGAGATTTAACTTCTCGTTCATTACCAGCTCTACCACAACAGAATCCCCTTTTCCCAGATGAGTATCGCTTTCGTCATAATAGTCTCCGGCCTTAGGATCCGTTTTTTCCAGTGCTTCCTTAACATCATTATTATTGGGATATAAGCGTGTATTGATTTTTTGCACATAGGGCTTTTCCGTATCAATACCGGCACCATAAACATAAGGTAAGTACTTCTCTGTAATTGCATTACCGGCTAAGTCGGTGATATATGATGTGGTAGTAGTAAATCCCAGTGTGTTTCCACCCACATCTGAAGGCAGGAAAACGTTAAATGACATATCTACACCACCCCTTGGCGCCACCTTTCCCACCTGTTTTAGAGGGAGATCATCGCCCATCAATGGGGAAAGATCAATTCCGGTTATAGTCTGCACTCCGTCTTCCGGTTTCACGATGTAGCTAAAATATAAGGTGTCATTATCTAATTTTGTAAGCATGGCCTTAGGCTGTTGATCAACAGTCCTTCCGGATATGGCAAGCCTCACATATAAGTCATCATGTTTATCGCTGTCGTCGGCAAATCTGATCGGTTCATCATATTGGATATTTACAGTGATTTCATCCCCGGCCTTGAAACTACCTTGTGTCCTGTAAGTTCCGCCAAGATAATAAACCTTAGGTGCTCTTTCGTCCTTGAAAGCTACCACGGTTTTCTCAACATAATGACCTCCGCAGTCACACTGCTTCTTCCCACTATCATATTTAACATTGCTCTGGGTAAAATTCAGTTTTATCTCTTTGAGATGGGTGGAGCCTGGAAAATCATCATAGCTGCTGTAGGGCACAGTAATAAATTCTCCATTTCCTATCCGCGCATTAGTTTCATTTGATCGCTGAGAACCATTCAAGCGTAAAGGTTCTCCCTTTGCAGCTAAGGTCAATCCGGAAAAGGCCAGAACCTTTTGACTATAGTAACCTAAGAAACCCCAGCTATGGGTATGCCAGTTATTATGAAAGGTTCCCGAAGCATTCACTTGTAAATTATCCCTGGTGCCTGCTACTTTGTACAGAACACTATTATAAAAACCATCATAGAAATATGTTTTATTTGAAATTCTACTGCTGCTTTTTATCCCAAACAGCCCTACGGCATTATAAAAACTGCCATCGCCAATAAGTGTCTCATAATACTTTGCGCTGTTTCCGGTGTAGGCGTTTAAGATTGGAACTTCGGGCGATAACCGCTTATATTCTATCGCCCCCGGAGCCGCAGTTATGTTCATCATATCCGCTGCTGAAAGACCCCCAGCCCCTGCACTTGCTGCTTCTAGACCCTCCGCCGCCGAATCCATAGCATCAGGGTTCGAGGCCGCAGAGCTATCTCCGCGCTCTCCATTGCTGGCCGCTACAGGTAGCGCAGGAATCATAGCTGTAATAAAGCATACCACCATAAACAGTGCCAATAACCGTTTAGTTTTCATTTTGTTTTGCCTCCCGCTCTCTATTTTCGATATTGCTAATTTCGTATTGCATATGGCTTCACTCATTTTTCTTTCTGCATCTGATGCACAGCATCGTCACGGCTACACCTGCCACAAATGAGAGTACACCGGCAAGGACATAACCTCCTGCCCCCTCACGCAGTAGCATAGTGCCGTAAAACCCCGTCACAGTACCGCCATGGCCTAGGCCTGCCATAGTATAGGCAGCTCCCATTAAAAAGATCAATACCGCACTCGCAGCTGAAAGAACGCCGATCAATAAGTTTTCCCTTTCTCGTCTGAGCCTTTTAGCTCGCAGCTTTACCCGCCTGACCCTTTCGGCTGTATCATACATTCTAAGAGCTCCTTTTCTAAAGCTGGATCATATTACTAAAATTAAGCTAGATTATGTGTTTTCCCTGGAGCAAGACTATTTTACTCATTTCTTAAAACCAAGATCACATCCCATAACTCGCTCTACCCAGATTCAAAAATAAATAAATTTCGAACACAAAAAGCCTTACCTATATATAGGTACAAAAAAAAGCAAAACTACGCACCCCAAATCAAGAAAATTTAAAAAAGTTTTTTGAAGTGAAAAAACGTTGCTAATTAGTAGCGTATAAGATAAAGTGTTTTTAAATTTGACATGACTTTCACGCATCCACCTTGACTTTTACAATCTTAACTACTGCTAATCCCACCGTTATTGTAAGAATAGGCAGTGCGTAGGCAAAATACTGAGTGACTCCGCCGTGGGCGATTAAAAGATTGTAAACCGCATGGAAGGTAATTGCTGTGCACAAAAAGCCCAAGGTTCCCGCGACTTTGAACCAACCAAGCTTCCAGACATACACAAGGCCGTAACCTGCAATAGCCCCGCAGACAATATGCATGGCTCCTGTTCCAAAGCCTCTAATTAGCAGAAAGGACAGCTGCGCTGCACCGTTTTCTATGAGATAGCATATGTTTTCAAATGTAGCAAAACTGGCAGCCACTATCATAACGGCAGTGCTGATTTCTCTGGGCTTTGGCTCGAAGACCAACAAATAAAAGAGTAAGGGCAGCAGCTTCATAATTTCCTCCACCACCGGAGCAATCTGCGTCGTAGCGTTGATTAAATCCGCATTGTAAAGTCGTGCAAAAAAGGTGTTGATATAGGCAGATAACAAACAAGCCCCCATCCCCGTCAGACAGAAGAAAAAAATACGATAATATTTTTTACCCATACAAATCGTTGCTAGTAAAAGCGGCGCTACTATACATACAAAAATATTTTCGATATAGGTCATACCTCCACCGCCTTTCGCATAGCGGGCAGCAGAGCGAAGAGCGCAGCTGACAGCATAAAATCAATCCAAAAATAGGGATTGGTAAGTGTGTCGCTGACCCAAAAGCAGGAAGCTGTCCACAAAGAGTACTCCAGCGCAATGATACATAAAATGGCTATATGGAAAAACTGCATGTCCCGAGGTTTTCCGTTCTGTTGTCTGGCATAAAACAACCCGCGCACAGAAAGCCATGCAATAGCCATTGTCAAGCCACATATAATCAGATTAAATAAAATATCGCCATAGGTAAAATAAAGTAACATCTGTGGAATGCAAAAGATGGGGACAAACCATACTGCAGGATGTCGGAACTTTCTTTCCTCAGGAGCGGAAATGATATATTCCAGCGTCAATAGAAACACGGAGCTTGCAATCCAGGCAAGCTCTGATACATAAAAAATCTGTGGTGTTTGTTTATATAAAAGTACATGAAGTGTCCAATAAAGCATACCTAATGAAAAAGTACCATAAAAGTATGCGAGCAAGAAATAAGCCTGAATACGGCTTTTGTAAAACGAGATGCCTGCGCCTGCTGCGGCAATCAAAGTGATTAGAAACTGTGAGCTATTGTCAATAAGTTCAACCATTACTGTTCCTCGTGTCCTCTTGATCTTTGAAATCCTACGTATCTTCGTGGTCCTCATGACTTCCCCGGCCCGTCTGGTCCCCTGTCCGTTCCCCCCGGTCTTCCTGCTACATTTGATCAGCTTTCCAGTCCTTTTGACCCTCTTTATTTCTCCATCTCCTCCCGATCCACCTGATTTCTCAGACGAATACGGTAACACAAAATGGTTACAGTTACGCCAAGAATGAAAGCAAGCAACCCAATGAATACATAGCCGAAGCTACTGCGCCAATAAAAAACGCTGGCAGATGTGCCGGAAAAGGCATACCCGACACCAGGCAACTCTGACATTATTTCCGGCATGGCAAAGGAAAGTCCCGTAATAAGCACCACACAGACAGCGGCAGATGATATGCCGACAATGCGGTTGCGGCGAATCCGTTCTTGTCGTTCAATTTCTTTTACCCGCCGCTTGACGGCGGCAGCACGTTCCTCAGTATTCCGCATCTGTAATTCCCTCCAATTTCAATCGCTTGCGCAGCGAATTTCTGCCCCGATATACCAGATCTGCCACCTGCTTTTCACTTTTTTTCATAACAGCAGCGGCCTCGGCATGGCGCATATTTTCAAAATAGA
>CAYOKA010000152.1:4338-4983 GCA_964404395.1 uncultured Oscillospiraceae bacterium
GCCTCACGGTAATCGGAGTTTAACTGCTCCATGCACATATGCAGAATGCGGTTACGCTCCTCCGTCTGTACAACTTCTTCAATGAGCATTTTACTCTCCGGTTCTTTCCACATATCCTCAAAACCGAAGCAACGGTGCTGACGATTCTTAGCGGCCAACCGCAGGGCAAGGTGGCGAGCGGTTTTGAAGAGATATGGCTTAAAACAACCGCCCCGAATACGAGGCTTCTTTATGGTGATATATGCAAAAGCTTCAATCATTAAATCCTCTGCGCTGTTCACATCGTGGAGGTAACCGTTTATGTAATAAGTCAAGCTTGTGCCATATCGTTCTATCAGTTCTGTCAGTCCGCTTTCTTCACCTTCGAGATACTGGTCGTAGAAAGTTTCATCGGTTATCATTGCCAGCACCCACTTTCCTTCGTATAAAATACAAAATGCACGATTATATCTGCATTATATTATATAACGAAGAGTAGAATATTTCCATCTAAGATAGCAGCTATCTTTAAATAGCCTGTATTTCCCCTGCAACGCACAGTACAAGGTTTACGGCATGTACACTTCTACCTTCATCACAAGCCGAATCCACAAGCGGGCTTTCTTTTTTCCCCTTTATTTCCCCTGATGAAGCGTCAGGACGACC
>CAYOKA010000153.1:0-4881 GCA_964404395.1 uncultured Oscillospiraceae bacterium
GCGTAAATATACCATTATAGTGAAATTTGATAAAATGCAAGAATAGGGCAGAATTATGAATCAAGAAAATAGAAAGTGAGTTAACCAAACTTGTTTTTGTAATCAACAGGGCTAAGTCCATATTGCATCTTAAAAACCTTGCTGAAATAATGCTGATCATTAAATCCCAGAATTTCAGCAATATCTTTCACCAACATATCAGGATTTTGAGATAAGAGTGTCTTGGCTTCTTCAATCTTTAGCCTGTTATAGTAATTCATGGGCGAGTCATTATAATACATCTTCATCAGTCTACTGATGTAGGAAGGTGATATCTTAAATTTATCCGAAATATCCTGCATAGTAAGATTACCATATATATTATTCCTCAGATATTTTTCGACTCTTCCTGCAGTCTCCATAGGAGAACCAGATTTTTCGATCCTTCCCTGTAAGAAAATACTATAGTACTCAAGCACCTTGTCTTCCAAATCACTGAAACTTCTACAGTCGCTTAATATTCTGTCGAGTTGGTAATTTGGATCATCTAGTGGCAGCCGCGCGTTATTTCCGAGCAAGGTATAAGTCACATCTAGCATGTCCATTAGAAATCTCCTAATAAAGATTATAGGATATTCATTCTTCTCCCATTCACGAATAATTCGGCTTATTTCTGCATGAACATCATATAACGACCTGTTCCGAATCACACTATCCAATTTCTTCTTAAGTACTATTGCTTCGGAATTTAATTTAGTCAGGCTACCATGACTAAGGGGTGTAACGCCGAAATAAATCTCTGATTTATTCAAAAATATCAAGTTGCTCAGATTGTTTGAGAGGTTCATATACTGTTCAGCCAGCCCTTCAATGTCCGATAACTTCCCTGAACATATCATGTTTAATTGAGAATGGATACCAGTCAATTTTTGAAAAACAGCTCTATTTTGCTCCATAATTCTCTCTTCCGAATACCGAAAAAGGTCGTACATAATAACCTTCTCGCAAACGAATTTCGTATTTGCAATCAAAATACTTCCATCATAGCTTGACATCCCCAATGATGAACAAATTTCATCTTTTGTTAACACACCGGAAAATTTAGGTACAACACCGCTTCTCACAACAGAAATCATGTAATTGTCGGGCAAGTCCGCCTTGCCTGTATCTATTTCATTTTCACTTAATATGTTTGATATCATTTCTTCCTGCATTATGACAGCATCTTTATTGATTTCTGCGATCAGATTTGTCATTAACTTTCTAAAATCCTCAGCTTCAACAGGTTTTAGAATATATTCGTCTACCTGTAGCAACAACGCTTTATGCGCAAATTCAAAATCGTCATAACCGCTGATGATAACACACTTTAGTGAAGGGTAAAGGCTTTTCGCCTTTTGAATCAATGTCAGCCCATCCATTTGTGGCAGTTTGATATCGGTAAACAGAATATCCGGCTTACTTATTTTTAATAAATCCAATGCTTTTTCTGCGTCATATGCGATTTCGATATTAGCAATATCCGGATTGAATAGCCTAATTTTCCGAACAATATCTCGCACAATCGGCTTACTATCTTCTACAACCATAATCCTATAAATTTTCCTCACCTCCCAATTCGTTGGAATTGAGTAACTCGTCGTTACAATCGCCTTCAAGACAGACTGTTGTACCACCTTCATTGTTTACGCCTATAGAGAACGAAAAGCTACAACCGTACACCATTTTCATCCGCAAGACAGAATTGATAATCCCCATGCCACCCATACCGGCTGCAGCCGGGTTATTTTTATCCTCTTTTGCAAGTTCTATGTCGGGAAAACGCTCTTCTAATCTTTTATAAATTTGATCAATCTTATTTTTCTCAATTCCATTACCGTTATCAATTATTGAAATTGACCATCGGGACCCTTTCATTTCGGTGACAATAAGTACTTTATAAGGCGGCTTTTTATCTTTAAATCCATGCTGTATCGCATTCTCAACAAAGGGCTGAATGGAAAGCCTGGGAAGGGCAATATCTTTTGTCTCCTCCTGTACCCTGATGTCATAAAAAAGGAAGTCCTCATAATTTTTAGATTGAAGTGATAAATAATTGGATGTGCATTTTATTTCATCTTCCAAGCGCACTGTCTGGAAACTTGAATTCATAGTATAACGCAGCATATCCGATAGCTGTTTGCACATAGTAACTGCATCGTTAGTGCGATTTTCTTGCGCAGATATACTGATAGTATATAGTACATTATGAATAAAATGTGGTGCAATTTGAGCTTGTAGAGCCGTAAACCATGCTTTGGCCTCCGCTTTACTGGCCATAATCTCTTTATCAACTGCGATTTTCAGCTCATCCAAGATGTGCTGAAACGCATCCCTAAGCATAATAACTTCATTGTTTTTGATAACATCAGTTGACAGCCCCATGTTTTTGTAGCTCACCTGTAATACGCTGTCCCTTAAATTCCTTAGAGGTTTAACAAGAAGCTTTGAAAACAGAAATACCAGAGCTAAAGATATTAACAAAACAATTCCTAAAACGATGTAGGTAAATTTCTCCAGCAGCATCAAAGATGAGAACAGGTTCTTGGAATCATATTTGATGAAAACTGTCAGCCCAGAATACTCGGATGAGGAATAGAAGAAAATTTTCCCGCTATCATCTTCAAAAACACCATTTTGCTGGTCCTGGCTTTTTTTCATCAAAAAGGTTCCGGTTTCAATATTATTATTGGTAGAGTATAGTATCTGACTTCTATCATTGACTATAATTACTTCACCAGTATTGCCGATATTACAAATCTTTTCGATATCGGAATACCCATCCTGCACTTCAACATAACCATACTTTTCCCCATTAACATCAAAAACCGTACGGACGAATGACACAGTATCATCTCCGACATAGCCTTCTAAATACTCATTGGCAGGGAAAATAATCATTTGCTTGCCATCCAGCAATCTAATATTATCCGGATCCTTCATAATATAAGATAGATTACTGGCATCTTGGTTATAAGCAAATACATACTCTTTGTTTTCGCTGAATACATAAACATTCAGAAGCGGAAAGGATGTCAGGGTTATGGTATTGGAGGTTATTTCAGCAAGCTCCCTGTCATACATTAGATGCTTGTAGCTGCTGAGAGCAGCCGGGTTGGAATTCGCTTCCTCCAGAATATCCTTCAGCGTGGTATTGGAGATTAGCTTTTTAGTGATGTCATCTATTTTTTCGATATAGGTGTCAATATTCTCAGAGATCTTTATACAAAGCTGCAAATCGTTATGAGTTATATCTTCCTTAATCTTAGTAAAGATATTGCTATACAAAAAAATTATAAAACTCAGAATCGTAAGTATAATAATTAAAGAGAATGATATCATGAGCTTAGTTTGAAGCTTCACATTTGAAAGAATACCTATTACCTCCCCCCATCCAATTATGCCATTCATTAGAACAAATTAATCTGAACAAGACTATGATGTTTAGCTTTTAACTTGTATCCGAGTATTATAACAATTCACTAATCCAAAATCAATTTACTACTAATCTTAAAATCCGTACAAACGCTGTTATATGTTAACCTAAATCCATGCAAATGCTACGGGCTTTCTATGCCTTAACCGCTCCTTCTGTCAATCCTTCAATGATGTACTTCTGAGCGAATAGAAACAGGATAATAACCGGCAGTGCCGTCATTACTAGGTCAGCAAATACCAAATTCCAATTGCTTCCGCTATACATTCCGAAAAATTGATATACCGAAAGTGGCATTGTCCATTTTGACGGATCAGTCAAAAAATAAAGCGGTATGTTAATGTCGTTCCAAATGCTCATAAATACAAGAATAAGCACTGTCATATTAATGGGCTTTAAAAGCGGAAAAATTACTGAGAAGAACACTTTTAATCCTGATGCACCGTCAAGAAAAGCCGCCTCATCAAGAGCCTTTGGTATTCCTCTGATAAATCCTGTAAATAAAAAACAGCTGAATGGAATATTTATAGCGCTGTAAAGCAAAATTGCATTGGTATATCCTCCATAAATCCCTAAAGTGTTAAATAACTTTATAGTAGGAATTACCTGCATTGGGATAATCGTACCCAGGAAAAAGAAATAATAGAGAAAGCGAGACAAAGATGTTTTTTTCCTGGCTAAAGTAAACGCTGCAATTGAGCTAAAGCCTATTGTTATTATGGTAGACGCTGCTGTAATGAAAATACCGTTTAAAAAAGCGGTAAGCAACTCAGCCTTTTCAAATACTTCAATATAATTCTCAAATAACCACTCTTTAGGTAGCTTCAAATCAAATGCGGTAACCTCAGTTGGGTTTTTAAAGGAACCCAATAGCATAATCAAAATCGGAATTATAATAACCAAAGATAATAATAACATAAAAATTTCCAGCAATAATCCATACAGTTTTGATCGTACTTTGGCAGGCACTATTCCTCAACCTCCCTCTTTCTCATGTTGTATAACAAGGGGATACAAATAACGGCAACAAAGATCATAAGTGTTACATTTAGCGCAGTACCCAATCCCCATTCACCTTTCCCGAATCTTGAGAACACCTCAAGTGCAATTACTTGTGAAGCTTTACCGGGACCTCCGCCTGTCAATGCATAGGGTTCACTGAATACTTTGAGCCCTCCAATCAAACTAAGAATTAAGTTAATATTTACTGAAGGAGCAAGTAAGGGAAGATAGATGCTGAAAAACCTTTGAATGGCATTTGCACCATCAATTTTAGCCGCTTCAGAATAGGTTTCTGAAATACTCTGAAGACCGGCAAGATATATTACCATATGGTACCCGGACCATTGCCAAATGGATACACCGGCTATTATAAACATCACAATCTTGGTGTCGGTAAGCCAACTGTTCGCTAAAAAGCCAAGACC
>CAYOKA010000154.1:0-4842 GCA_964404395.1 uncultured Oscillospiraceae bacterium
G
The DNA here is from genome assembly GCA_964404395.1 of uncultured Oscillospiraceae bacterium. Lineage (GTDB taxonomy): Bacteria > Bacillota > Clostridia > Acetivibrionales > DTU013 > JAAYBT01. The sequence goes on from CAYOKA010000154.1 coordinate 2, forward strand.
ACGTTCTACTAAATGAGGGCAAAAGAATGGCGCATCCTTGCGCCCAAATAGGCTGGTAGGACGTTGTAGTTTAGTGGCACACATGTATGATAAGGCGAACTATAGATTATTTACATAATATTTAAAGATTTTAAAATAGCTATTGACTCTTGGGTCACCCAAAGGTGTATTCTATTTACAGACGGCAGGGGTGCACACCTGTAAAGTCTGTTAGGAGATGATATTTTTGTTCAAAATTGGTGAGTTTTCAAAGTTATGTGGCTTATCGGTTGACACTCTATACCATTATGAAAAACTTAAGATTCTTGTACCAATAACAGTTGATAAACTCACTGGTTATCGTTATTATGATGCTTCGCAGATGGTGACAGTGAATAAAATATTAGCATTAAAGGACGCCGGGTTTGTATTGGAAGAAGTTGCTAACCTTTTGAATGATGATATTTCTGTGTCGATGCTAATTGAAATGCTCGAGAGTAAAGCAGTTCTTCTTGAGAACACTTTGTCCAATGAATACAACAGACTTGAACGTCTCCATACCAATATTTTCTTAATAAAGAATGGAGGCATTTCACAGATGAATGAAATAAGTATAAAAAAGGTTGAACCAATTCTTGTTGCATCAATGCGTAAGGTTTTTGACAAAAAGGATTTTGATAAAAACTTAGAGGAAATGTGGCCGACTGTAAATGAGTACATTGATAAAAAGGGTGTAAAACGAACAATTCCATGCCTTATGCTTTACCACTCAGGATGGTGGGATTTACGGCAATGGAATGTCATGTATGATGAACAAAGCCTTGATGTTGAGGTAGCTGAACCAATCACAAGATCCTTTGAGGGCGACGAAGAAGTAAATGTCTATGAACTTCCGAGAGTTGAAAAAATGGCGTGTATTGTTCACATCGGTCCATTTTCAACTATTGGTAAAACAATTGATACCCTCTTTGAATGGCTGAAGCATAATGACTATCTTGCTGATGGTGCGGTTAGAGAAATTTACCATAAAGGTGAATGGGCTACAGATAATCCGGATGAGTATGTAACTGAACTCCAGATACCTATAAAGTAACAAACAGTATAAGTATAATCTACAGTAAGTGTCATGCACAGTATTTATATATCGTGCATGACCACTATTGAAGGGATTATCTGAAGGCCCGGCGTCCGTGCCGGGCTCTGGCTTCGCGGGGCCCTCACACCGTAGAACAACGCTTCTGCACAAGGGGCAAAGCACGGAGTTTGGCTCTGGAGCGTGAACACGAAGTATGCGAGCCCACAGCTTCAAGCCCAAGTGCAAGCGCCCGCGAACCCCAGAAGGCAAGTGCAGTCGCACTAAGCCTTCTGGGGTTTGCTTAGGGCTTGAAGCCGTCGCAGAAGCCAACGTTATACGCAATACCATCCACCGACGTCGCCCTGCCTCCGGCCACGGGCGAATAATAGGCACTTTGCGAATTTATTTGAAAGTGTGATTTGAAGGCTAGATATTTAATGTGAGGGAGATAAAAAATGAGTAATCCATATGTTGTATGTCCTATTTATGAATCAGACAATTTCATTATCCGTTTAGTTAATGAAGATGATGCCTCGGGTTTATTGAAATGTTATTCAGACATCAACGCTCGACCATTTTTCAATTCGGATAAATGCACAAGTGATTTCTATTTTAATACACTTGATGAAATCAATAATTGTATTAAGATGTGGATTGGCTGTTACAAAAGACAAGAATTTATTAGATTTGCAATTGTTGCCAAATTAACAATGACTGCTGTTGGAACAATAGAAATGTTTGGTAATATTGGAGCATACAAAGTTAAAAGAGGTATTTTACGAGTTGATATTTGCTCAGAATACGAGAATGAGGCTTATCTTAGTGAAATTCTTGGGGTATGTGTTGAAAATTTTTATGATGCATTTGATGTTGACTTTATACTGATAAAAGCAATACCTCAAGCTATAAACCGGATATCATCACTTAAAAGTTTTGGATTTATAGAGTATGAATTTCCGGATAGAGAAAATTATTTTATACTTTCAAAAAATATTTAAAGGAAATCAGGCATTGACTCCGCCGTGCGGCCGGAGGATGAACGATACTTCACCTAACAAAGCAGTCGGCGCAAGGGTGTCAGGGGAAAATCCTCCGGCCTTATACCGTTGACAGTAGGAGCGCGAGCAGGCACCACACCGATTCGCAGAGTGCAAGCACACCAGCGCGCAATGTCGAAAATGAGTGAAGTCCTGATGGACTTCGGACGAGAGGGTTCAAATGTGCGCTTTACTGCTCATCGGCGTCGCGACTGCTGGCCGTTCTCTGAAATCGCATGCAAATCGCCCATCCGTGGGCGGACCAAGAGAGCATGACCTTTGGAGTAATAGTAATGATGGGTAACAAAGCTTACATAAATACTCATAAAGGTATAGGATGTGAAAAAATGAGTAATTCAATTTACAAATCAAATCAGGGAAAGAAAATTGTGCAGGATTTATATGATCAACAATTAAATAGTATAGAAATAGAATATGAGGATTTATATGTAGATACAAGGTTTGGGAAAACTCATGTTATAAAAGCGGGGAATGTAAATGGGAAACCGTTATTATTTTTTCATGGAGGTAATAGTACAGCACCATTTTCTCTAAAGCAAAGTGTTTATCTAACACGAGAATATCAGGTGTTTGCACCTGATATTATAGGACATCCGGGTAAAAGTGATCAAACAAGTTTATCACCATATACACTTGAGTATGGTAAGTGGGCATTAGATGTTATTGATTCTTTAGGATTTGAACAAATAATGTGTGTAGGAGGTTCTTTTGGTGCAGGAGTTTTAATGAAACTTATGTGTGTTTCACCAGAAAAAATTTTAAAATCTGTACTGGTTGTACCATCAGGAATAAGCAATAGTTCAAAAGTTAAAATAGTATCAAGTATGGGAATTCCCATGATTGCTTATATTATAACTAAAAAAGAAAAGTGGTTGAAAAAGGCAATTACACCTATGATAGGTTCAAATAAATATATAGATACCGATATTATAGATATGGTTAGAATAATTTTTGAACATGTAAAAGTTAAGGCTACTATGCCAAGCGATATTAAAGCTAGTGACATTAAGAATTATAAAGCACCTACGTTACTATTTGCTGGTGAAAAAGATATTTTATTTTCAGGTAAAAAAGTAATTGGTAGAGCTAGGAATATAATAAATAATATAGAAGCACATCTTTTGGAAAATTGTGCACATATGTATTTTTGTTGCGAGGAAAGTAACAATTTTATTAGTATTAGAACAATGGAGTTTTTAGCAGAGTAGCAATATAGGTAAGTTGTTTAAGGCCACAGCGTCCTTGCTGTTCTTGCTTTGCGGCACATGCGACATCAGAGAACAACGCATTCACATAAAGGGCAAAGCATGAAGTGATGTTGTTGGAGTAAGAACATTGAGGTCATCCTGCCTACAGCTTTCAGCCTAAGATAGGAGCTATCTAAGGCTGAAAAGCCGTCGTGAATGCCGGACGTTATCGGCCATGCGTGTTGTCTCTGCGGTCTTCCGAGACCGCCGGGTGAAATTTGAATGTCAATTAGTCAGGAGGAGCAATATGATTGAACGAGTAAACGAATTTTACAAGCGGTTTGAGGAAAAATTTATATTCTGGGCAGAAAAAAACGACGATATAAGGGCAGCTTTTGTTGTTGGTTCTAGGTCGCGTGTGGACCATCCAGCAGACGAATGGTCTGATTTAGATATTATTATATTCGCAAATAACTATGAAATCTATCTTTCAACAACTGATTGGTTGGAAAAAATGGATGATATTTGGGCATCATTTATTTTTCAAACCGTAAGTGGTGAATCGGAACGTCTTACTTTGTTTAAAGGTGGATTTCAAGTTGATTTAGTATTTCAATCAAATAATAATTTGTTACATTTGGTTAAAGAGAAGTCTATCCCAAGCAGCTTTTATCGTGGAGTGAGAGTTTTGGTTGACAAGGAGAATATAAGCCATCATATAGTTCCCGCTTCTTTTAAGCCAAAATCATCTTCTGCAATTACCGAAAAAGCTTTTGTTGAAGTAATTAATATGTTTTGGTTTGGTGCACTCTATGTTGCAAAACAAATTTTACGTGGGGAGTTGTGGTTGGCTAAAGTAAGGGAAAACGATCTGAAAGCATTATTATTACAGATGATGGAATGGCACGCTAAAGCAACGCACGGAGAAGATTATGATGTTTGGCATGCAGGAAGATTTCTAGATGAGTGGGTTGATCAAGCTACGCTAAAGGAATTAAAAAACACCTTTAGTCATTACGAAAAAAAGGATAGCTTTGCAGCACTAGTAGAAACGATGAATCTATTCCGAAGATTGTCACAGGAAGTAGCCGCCAGGAGGCAGCTAAGATATCCTACTGAAACTGATCAAAAAATCACAGGATGGATTAAGCAGAAGGAAATTATATAAAAATTTTGCAAATAAGAAGTGTGTAGTGTTCGTCATCTCTGGACGACCTTCAACTGAGGGTCGACGCACAGCCGATAACCCAGGATGACCGCTTCGGGCGCAGATATTCGAAGAAGTGGACTCGAAGAAGATAGCTGATTCATGAAGTGGATTCGTGGGAGAGTATTCATAAAGCAGGCGCACCACACCTCTTCGCCAAGTGTCAAGCACTAAGGCTCAGAGGCGTCGGTCATCCAAAACGTTAGATGAAATATCGCTCATCGGACGTCGCCCGGGCTCCAGCCGTCGGGCGGATTGAGAGAAGTAATGCGTAATCGTTTTATTTGGCGAAGTAATATTTATTAAGTTTGAGGTATAAATATGTGGTATGATGA
>CAYOKA010000155.1:0-4800 GCA_964404395.1 uncultured Oscillospiraceae bacterium
GCGCTCTCAAAAGACAATTGAAATACAGCATTCCTATTTCCCAATCCTCAATCATTAGTTTGGATTTTCTGCCAGAGTCATCCTCAAACCTATAAGAAAATTTATGCGGGACTTTTTTTACGACTCTAAATTCAGCCTCTATCTCCTCAATAGTCTGAAACAGGTTCAACTGTTTAGATTGACTTTGTAGGCTGGCTAATTTTTTGGGGTCCCATTCTCGATCATCCGGTTCAACAATAAAATCAAGTATTTTGGTGGGTTTGAAAACTGCAAGAGATGTTCCATCCGATTTCGCCTTATCTATCAACAACTGTATATTTGTATAAATGCACTGGTTCTCGAAAATAATCCTACGTCGTTCATCCCAGTCAGCTTTGAGTGGCTTGGGCTCCATTATCATTGTGGATATAATTGGCCGATAAGACTCGGGGCGAAAATCTGAAGTATTTCGTTCTGCTTCAACTTGTACCCATGTGTATTTAGGGTATTTTTGGTTATCATCCAATAAACGAAATGGTACAGGATAGAGGCGAATCCAGGAACCATCCTCAAGCAAGCCTGCAGTACAAACAAGCTCTGAATATTTCTCTGAAATTGTAGGATATGTCTTCACTAAGATATAAATCCGCTTCTTTTCAAGCATCACAAATCTTCACTCCTTATTGGGTGAGTGTTATCTATATAGTCCCTGATAACGTGACGATGGCACATCACAGCATCTTTTTCGTAACACATTAGGGCTATTCGAACATTTAAACAAAGTAAAGAGTATAGCCTTTCAAGCTGTGGTTCAACATTCATAAGGTTTCGGGCGTAATCTTGAAACAAATGCTGGTAATCCTCCATCGTTTCGAGTGAGCTTCTCTTGTTGGATTCAATACCGAGGTCTGGCATATGAATGTACTTTATCCCAACATTTTTCGTGATACGTTCAATTTTCCTTTTAGAGAATCCAAACTTTCGGCTTAAAGGGTTTTTGCGGACATCGCATAAAAGTCGAATGTTGTTTTGGATTAGGGTATTTATAAATGCCTCGATACTTTTACCTTCATAGCCTATTGTAAACAAGACTTGGCTAGTCTGGGTATATTTTTGCTTCTCATTACTAAAGCGTTCAGTTTCCTCTTCCCCAAAAAGGCGTCCGATTATTTTACTGTTGATAGAGTAATACGGGTACTCACGGTATGCTTTACGAATTAGGTCGCTACCACGTTCGGCTGCAATATGAAATAGGGTATCTGGCGAATATTCACCAATTGCCTTAACCCATACTCTTTCCGGAGTGTTTTCTACAGATAAGTATCCATCTCTACAGAGAATATCCACATCCTCCGCAAGCTGAAATGAATACGACCCATATTTATATGGGATGAACTCATAATAGTCAGAACCCTCTTTCATTGAGTACAAGAAAACTAATTTTTGCAAGTCAGTGGATGTCACTCCATCCTGTATTTGTCGTAAAAAAGATAGTAGAAAGCGTTGACGCTTAAATGTAGGTTGCTTTTTATTCTTGCCCATACTATCCACCCCATTCTTAATATATCATTTCTATTTCAAATACTACATATAACATCCCGCATCGTCAATTCTCCTACACCAAAAGCACCTCCGTATTGGCATAGTAGCTTCGGTACAATGGATTTAAACGTGTTAGCTAGATTAGCTACTTTAGCTGATTTCATTATACGATATGCAGCTACTATTGGCAAGAATAACTTCAATCACGGGAAATGCAAACGTAAACCAGTTGCACAGAACAGCTCAATAGATACAAATAAGCTTTAGATCTGAGAGTATTTCTCCCCTAAATGATTCCTCACCTCATCCACAGTATATGTTGGCTCCCCGGATAGTCGTGAGGACTCTACTTCCAAAACTTTTGCCCGATGCTCCAGCGTTTTTTCACGATTCTCAAATGAATTAGCGCTCATACTTTACCCCCCCCTGCTTGTTTTGCTTAGAGTGCATCAATTATATTAAGCAAGCTCTGATAACTGTCTACATCATGGTATTTAACGCCACCTGTAGAGATCTCATTAAACAGCTTCTTTGCACAAACTATTTTTGCTTCTTCAATTTTATCAGTGCGAGTCATTTCTCCAAACTTAGTGGACTGCATGCTACCTTTGGTCTCAGCAATAAAAAAGATATGTTTTACCGTACCCTTTTTAAATGTAATTGCCCAGTCCGGTGAGTAATTCCCTACTGGAGTTGGTATATAAAAGCCACGTGACCCTCTAGGTAGTTTTGCATATACAACTACTTCATCTGCATTGTCTAAATCCTTTGCAAATCTTTTTTCCACACTTTCAGCACCTGTGCCATCTGTAAAAATATAGTCCTGAATCGCATGCTTAGCCCTGAATGCTTTTGCATATTCATCGGAAGTTCGGCTCATATTGAATATGTCCTGTGAGTATGGCTCCTCAGCACTAGGAGCATAGGTAATATGTTCCACCACAACCGAAGCTTTTTGTCTATTAATCAGACCTGATACTTTGGAAATAAACTCCTCTGGATTTTCTCTAAACAACCATATCTTTTCACGTGAAATACCATTCAAAATTGCAGCTGTCGTTCTTCGCATAAGCGTAGTACCTTCGGCAATCTTACCTATAAGATCATACTCAGCAAAACTACTATGTCCCCGTTCAAGCCTCTTCGTTTCAGTTCGCTTCACATCAAATTCTGTTCCAGTTTGCTCGCCCTCTTTTAATGTGTATGTCAGGCGTGCTACCTGCAGTTCACGATTGATTGCAACAATAGATTTTTCAACGAGCTCTGAGCTTTCAAACTCTACTGTATACGCATACTTTTTGTTAATTCGATCCCATAGTTCTTTGAAATTTTCCCAGTTCTCATTTAGCGGGTTCCCTGTTACTTTCGTGCTATGACCATTATCCATCATCTCAATTAAGATGCTTGGGTCAAATATTGCTTTAACAAGTTTATTTATACTATCTCCCAGCGGTGCAAGCTCCGGTTTTAGAGGAGCCAAATTACCTAACTCCTCATCAAGGCGATATGTAGTTGTAATTCCACCGTTATCGTCAACATAATCATTTCGCACAAGGTAATTGTATATAGCAGTTGCTTCTGCAGTAGTAATAGTGCGAATATCATCTCCCAGCTTGACATTCCTGCCGGCAAAATAATCCACGCTTGCCTTAGTCGGGCGCTCATAAAGATTAGACTTAATATCTTTCTGTAAATCAGACACAAACCCTGCATAACTCTCGCTTGCGATAACAGTTAGGGTATTTACGCCGTGGACAAGGGTTTCGCCACACGCCTCGAGATCCTGTCGCTCGCCAATACTGTTAACACAAAGGCGAAGGCCGCGGCCAACCTCCTGTCGCTTGGCCATCGAATTATCCGAATACTTCAAAGTGCAAATTTGAAACACATTTGGGTTATCCCAGCCTTCCCGCAGCGCGGAGTGGGAAAATACAAATCTCGTTGGTTCTTCAAAAGAGAGTAAGCGTTCCTTATTTTTAAGAATGAGATCGTAAGCAGAAATATCATCCGAGAACTCGCTGCCACGTTTAACTGTACTGTTTACAACTCTTCCTTTTTTATCTATAGAAAAGTAACCGCAATGCGTTTCATGAGTTCCGATTTTCCGCAAATAGGCTTGATAAGCTGTAGGAAATATAGTCGTTCGTTCATTAAGAACACCGTTGTACTCTTCTTCAAAAACTCGCCCATATTCACCAAGGATTTCTTCTCCATCTTCATCATATTGGCGGTACTTTGCCACTTCATCAATGAAGAAAAGAGACAGGCATTTTATACCTTGTTCAAAGAGTTTTTCCTCTTTATCAAAATGTGATACTATCGTCTCCCTGATTTGAATACGACGGATATCGTCCTCATTGACATTTCCGCTTGCCTCACCTGCTGCTAGAACATCACCATTTGAGAACGTAACCAACGATCTTATCGGATCTACTTCAGCAACTGATATACCTTTGTATTCTTCCAATCCATTTGAAGCTATATAGAGGCTATCACCTGCCTTATACAGCTGCGACTCGCGCCTAATGCCGCTACTCCGCTTCACTTCAATCTCTAAGCGAGCACGAGGTGGATTCTTACTGTCGATAACTATTGCGGAAAGATACATATACTTGTTTGTACCACTAAGATTTTTTAAATCAAAACCTTTTACTTCAATTTTCTTAACAATTTTGTTTCTGAATGCATCCAGCGCATCAAGGACATAGACGAGGTTGTGAGAAGTCTTGTGTGTCGCTGAATAATTCAAAGAAAACAGTGGGTTAAAATTCTTCTTCAATGCATTTTGTGTCGCTGCTCCGCCCATTTTTTGTGGTTCATCCAAAATAATAATCGGGCGGTTTGCCTTGATTACATCAATAGGACGGCGCGAACCAAACTCATCTCGTTTTGAATAGATGATACGAGCTGCCTCATTTCCACCTCTACCCTCGACATTCTTATCTTCATTCATCGTGGTATTAAATGCCTGCATATTAATAATCATTACATTAATGCCTGAATTCTGGGAAAATCCATCAAGCTGATTCAGATTTGATGAGTTATATATAAAGAACCTGGCTTTAAGTCCATATATCTTCATAAAGTGATCCTGAGTCATCTCAAATGACTTTTTCACACCTTCACGTATGGCAATACTAGGCACAACTACTATATATTTACTCCAGCCATATGCCTTATGTAGTTCAAACATCGTTTTTATGTAAACATAAGTCTTCCCGGTTCCTGTTTCCATTTCAACATCAAGGGAAACAGCACCAAGTCCGGGAACAATATCTG
>CAYOKA010000156.1:0-4750 GCA_964404395.1 uncultured Oscillospiraceae bacterium
TAAATAACCTGACATAATCTAAATGAACAGGTCTGACACTATTTGACGCTTACAAATAAGGAGAGGCAAGTTTAATTCCTAAGGGATAATAATTAAAAATTGATCTAGGAATGATGAGGAGAAAAGGTATGAAAGAAATTGACAAGCGCTTGGTGCAGATTGTTCCAAGCCAGAGGCAATTGGAATATCAGCAGCTGGAATTTTACAGTTTTGTTCATTTTACCGTCAATACCTTCACCGGAAGGGAATGGGGGGACGGTACCGAAAGTCCTTCCATATTCAATCCCGTAAAGTTCGATGCCCGGCAATGGGTCGATGCGCTCAAGTCAGCAGGCATGAAGGGCTTAATACTGACCTGCAAGCACCACGACGGATTTTGCCTATGGCCCAGCAAATTTACTGATCATACTGTAGCTAACAGTCCTTATGGGGACGGTAAGGGGGATATTGTAAAGGAAGTATCGGATGCTTGCAGGGAAGGTGGAATAAAATTTGGAGTATACTTGTCTCCCTGGGATAGAAATAACCGGGCTTACGGACAGGGCAAGTTGTATAGTGATTATTTTGTCAACCAGTTGACCGAGCTTTTGCTCAACTATGGAGATGTGTTCTCGGTATGGTTCGACGGCGCATGTGGGGAGGGTGAAAACGGCAGGAAACAGGTGTATGATTGGAAGCGTTATTATGAGGTGATACGCAAACTTCAGCCCGGTGCCTGTATTAACGTGTGCGGCCCGGACATACGTTGGTGTGGCAATGAGGCTGGCGATACAAGGAAGTCGGAGCGGAGCGTTGTTCCGAGAAGGACAAGTGAAACCGAGCTGATAGCAAGCCTTAGCCAGCAAGAAGACAACGAGCAGTTTAGGCAGAGGTATATAAGTGCTTCGGATCGGGATCTGGGAAGCAGGGGAATACTCAAAAGCGAAATGGATTTAATCTGGTATCCAGCCGAGGTAAATACATCAATACGGCCGGGATGGTTTTACCATGAAAGCGAAGACGACAAGGTACGTCCGCTGAAGGAATTGATAAGCATTTATTATAACTCTGTAGGTGGTAATGCAACGTTTTTACTTAACATACCGCCTACAAAAGAAGGCCTCTTTCACAAAAATGATGTGAGTCGATTACAGGAGATAGGGGATTATTTGAGGCAAGCATTCCGGGTTAATCTGCTCAACAACGCAGAATTATCTGTGAATACTTGTATGAAAGGATATGGCATCGAAAACATCAGGATTGATGATTATGAGTCATATTATAGAACCGAAGACGATGTGATTGATTCAGTTATTGAGCTTTCATGGAAAAAGAAACAGATTATTCGGCATATTGTTATGAAGGAAAATATTCTGTGTAGTCAGAGAATTGAAGCATTCAAAGTCGAGGCAAGTCAGAATGGAGAATACAGAACCATTTATAAAGGAACTGTCGTTGGTTATAAACGGATTATTCCGCTTACCGGGATAAATACAGACAAAATCCGTATTCACATCCTGGATGCAAGAGTTGCGCCAACATTGTCTTTTATAGGGATATATTGATTGCATGTTGAGAAAATGGCGAGAGGAGTATGAATTGACTATGCGAAAACAGTTAGGCAGGTTGAAATTGTTGCAAAATAACAACTGGAAGTTTTTCCATGGAGATTATCCCGAGGCATCAATGCTGCGATACGATGACAGTAGCTGGTGCGATACCGGGCTACCCCATTCCTTTGGGATACCATATTTCCAGGAGAATGAATTCTATGTTGGGTACGGATGCTATCGGAAAACGCTCCATATTGATAAGGAGTGGATCGGAAAGAGAATATCTCTGGAGTTCCAGGGTGCGTTTCAGGACGCTGAAATATATCTGAACGGTTTTCTGGCCGGAGCACACCGGGGAGGATATACCGCTTTTGAAATTGACATAACCCCCTATGCGGAGGCAGGCAGCAACCTGCTTTTTGTTCGTCTAAATAATCTCTGGGACCCGGGATTGGCTCCCCGCGCGGGAGAGCACGTTTTCAACGGTGGGATATACCGTGATGTCAGCCTGCTGGTTACCGAGGGTGTACATATTGAATGGTATGGAACCTTCGTTACAACTCCGCAGGTATCTAGGGAGAAAGCAGTTGTATCTGTATCTACCGAGGTAAGAAATACACTTGATACTACAGTTGAATGTACGTTGCTCTCTGTTGTGGAATACCAGGGGGATGAGGTGTTCCGAACATCGTCAAAGAGCAGTCTGGATCCTCGGAGTCTGTTTGTTTTCAGCCAGAGCAGCCAGGTGGATAATCCAAAATTATGGCATCCGGACACGCCGGATTTATATATACTAAAAAGCTTTGTCTATGTTAAAGGAGAGCTTTATGACACCTATGAGACAATATTTGGCATCCGATGGTTTGAATTTACCGCTGACAAGGGCTTTTTCCTAAATGGTGAACACTACCTCATACATGGTACAAATGTTCATCAGGACCATGCGGGATGGAGTGATGCAGTCACGCACTCGGGAATACAAAGGGATGTAAAAATGGTTAAGGATTGCGGGATGAATTTCATCAGAGGCTCTCACTACCCGCACCATACCGTTTTTGCACATGAGTGTGACAAGCAGGGGCTGTTGTTCTGGTCCGAGAACTGTTTCTGGGGAACCGGCGGGCCGAAGCTGGAAGGCTATTGGACCAGCAGCGCATATCCCGTGCACAAAAAGGATGAAGCCAAATTCGAAGACAGCTGTGTCAGAGCGTTACAGGAAATGATACGTACAAATCGCAACCATCCAAGTATCATTGTATGGAGTATGTGTAACGAACCCTTCTTCTCCACCTCGGAAGTGATGGATAAAGCAAAAGCCTTGGTCAAACGATTGGTTGCTGAAAGCCACAAAGCTGATCCGACCCGTCCTGCCGCAGTTGGCGGAGCCCAGCGCGGAGGGTTTGACGCATTGGGCGATATAGCAGGCTACAATGGGGATGGGGCAACGATATTTATGAACCCTGGCTTCCCGAACTTTGTTTCAGAATATGGCAGCTTTGAGGAAAGCAACCGTCCGGGCAGTGTTATTCCAGATAGTATGCCGGAGGATTTTATTTGGCGTTCAGGCAAGGCACTGTGGTGTGCTTTTCACCACGGAAGCATATTGTGGAATATGGGCTATTTGGGGATTATTGATTATTACAGGCTGCCGTTGAATATTTGGTATTGGTACAGAGAGACGCTGCTTGGCATAAAGCCTCCAAAGCCGGTATGCAAGGGAATTCCATATGGATTGCGGATGACATCCGACGTAAACACCGTTGCAACCGATGGAACCGAAGATGCCCATATCACGGTAGAAGTTATAAATAAGGATGGCAACAGGATTGCCAATACTGCAGAAATTGTTTTGGAGGTAGTAGACGGCGGAGCCATATTCCCAACTGGGAAGAGCTTTGTTCTTTCTCCGGAAAAACAAAATTTTTATGAGGGGCTTGGTGCCATTGAGTTACGCTCCTATTTTGCAGGACAAAACAGAATAATTGCAAAAGCAGAAGGACTCGTACCTGCGGAGCTTATCATAAACGCAACAGGAGGGGAGCAGTGGAATAGTCAGGTTCTAAATGAGCTTCAACCACCGCCGTCGGTAATGGCTATGCCAGAAGCTGGTGAAAGCTTTAATATTGGGATCAATCGCCCGGTTTTTGCAAGTAGTGCACACCCGGGTTTTCCTGCAAGAAGTGTTACAGACGGTAATAGGGACACATGCTGGAGAGCAGCATCGAATCAGCCGGGCGAATGGATCATGGTTGACCTTGAGGGGGAAAAACCGGTGGACAGGGCAGGAATCTATTTTGGGGAAATAACCAGCAATCCATATGAAATAAGCATCTCAAAGGATAGGGTTCATTTTGAGGTAATCACAGCCTCCATTGGCAAAGCTGTGAATTCATTTTTAGATATCAACCTGGCTGGGAAAAACCTTCGATACCTTCGAATGAAATTCCCTGAGGAACCATTTGCAATCGGGGGAATTAACATACACACCTAAGGATTTGGTTATACCAATATATCCCCACCAATACAGGTGGGGGAAAGCTTTCTTTGAAGTGGCCGCTATAACAGGGCGGTGCTAAAGTACCTTTCAGCCCTGTCGGGCAGTACCGTTGCTATAATCTTATCATTCCCGTATTTCTTAAGCATCTGCGACGCTGCCCATACGTTTGCACCCGATGAAGTCCCTACAAGCAATCCCTGTTCCCGGGTTAACCTTCTGGCAGTATCAATGGCATCCTCGTCGGTTACTTCAATAATCTCATCAACAAGCTCTTTATCCAAAACTGCCGGAACAAATCCGTCCCCTATCCCCTGAATGCTATGCAATCCGGGCTCATGCCCCAGCAGGGCAGAGACATTTTTAGGTTCAACAGCAATTACCTTTAAAGCGGGATTTTTTTCTTTGAGGAATTTCCCTGTGCCTGCGAGTGTTCCACCGCTTCCAAGCCCTGAGACGAAAAAATCAACCCTTTTGTCGAGCTGCTTCCATATCTCCGGCCCTGTGGTTAAATAGTGAATCTTGGGATTGTTCATGTTTTCAAATTGCTGGGGCACAAAGATTGACGAATCATTTTCAGTTCTTCTCTTAACTTCCTCAATGGTTCCCTCAATGCTCTCTTTCGCCGGAGTAAGCACAAGCTCTGCTCCAAAAGCCTTAATAATCTTCTTTCTCTCCTCGCTCATGTTGTCCGGCATTACAATTACAACCTTATAACCCTTTT
>CAYOKA010000157.1:0-4640 GCA_964404395.1 uncultured Oscillospiraceae bacterium
TCAAAACGCGTCGTAAGTCCTATAAGCAGAAAAAGAAGATAAAGAATGACCCATCTGAATGGCAGATTTTTGAGAATACACATGAAGCCATTATAGATGAGGAAACATTCAATATCGTGCAAAAAATCCATGATGGGAGACGCAGGTTTACACCGATGGGTGAAATGCCAATACTCTCCGGCATGGTGTTCTGTACGGATTGTGGAAACAAGCTGTACCAAGTGCGCGGGCGTGGTTGGGAGCATGACAAAGAATACTTTGTCTGTGCAACCTACCGCAAGAAAAAAGGAGGCTGCAGGTCCCATCAAATAAGAAATGTGGTCGTGGAACAGTTTTTACTACAATACCTGCAACAGGTGACCACCTTCGCAAGGGAGCATGAGGGTGAATTTATCAGCCTTGTGACAGACACCTCGGAGCAAGATCTTGAGCGGAAACTTAAAGACAGCAGTAAGGAATACGAACAGGCTAAGGCTCGTATTACCGCACTTGATAACATCATACAAAAGCTCTACGAGGATAATGTAATAGGTAAGATTTCCGATGAGCGTTTCATGAAGCTGACTGTCACCTATGAGACCGAACAGGCACAACTACAAAGTCGCATTACCGAACTACAGCAATTCCTTGACAGCACAAGAGAAAAATCCCTCAATGCTGAACACTTCCTGTCACTGGTACGGAAGTACACAGGTATTAAGGAATTGGATGCTGAGATTATACGGCAGTTTATAGAGAAAATCATTGTCTATAAGGCAGAAAAGGCCGACGGTCATAGGCAACAGCATATTGAAGTGATTTTTAACTGTATTGGAGAAGTGGAACTCCCGAAACCCCAAGAAAAAACGGCATAGCCGATATTTAAACCGACTATGCCGAGCTTTTCAAGGATTAAATCCCTCAGATGCGCCGCCTTTTCGTGGAGCATTTTTAATAATGAAAGTTATGTTGCCTGCGGCAAATAACTATTGGTGACCCATAGGGGACTCGACCGCGCCGCTTCGCTGCGCTCTCCGCTCGGATTACTTGCTCCCCAATCATCCTCGCGCACTCGCTGGAAAATACTTTGTATTTTCCTTTTAGCTCGTGCCCTCTCGGGTTCGAGTCCCCCCTTAGTAGCTAAGACACAAAAAGAAACTACCCCATACTGAGGTAGTTTCTTTTTTGGTGACCCATAGGGGACTCGAACCCCTGTTACCGCCGTGAGAGGGCGGTGTCTTAACCGCTTGACCAATGGGCCAAACATGCAAGAATCATTATAGCATGCGCCGGATTCATTTTCAAGAGTTTTGTGATTTTTCAGTTTTTTCGGCTTTTTCGTGTTTTTCATGTTTTTCGTGTTTTTTGCTAGAGCAATCATTGAACTATGCTGAATCTATGGTAGTATATTATCAATATAAAAGGTCAGCACAGAGAATTATGAAAGAAAACGGCTGAGACGGATTATATTGTGGTACAATAACTGTTATGTATAGATTTGATTGTTTATATCATAGCAAAGAGGGTTGGGGATTTGATTAATGAAAGATTATTTTGACATACTGCAGATTGATGAAGATACTACCAAGCAGGATATAGAACAAGCATACACAAATATGCTCAAGAATTATCCTGCCGAGCAGTATCCTGAAAAGAACATAGATATTCATGAAGCATACACAATGCTCGGTGATGAAGCCACAAGAAATGCCTGTATCGATTTCCATCGGATGGAGCTTTCTTCTAAGGCTGTTTATGCGGCAGCTCAGCAACTTATTATGGATGACAGGGCGGGCGAGGCTGCAAAGGCTCTGGAAAAGGCAATTAAGATAGAACAGTATAAAACCCATTTGTATTATCTTCTTGGGATTGCATATATGAACAATGAAAAGTCGCATAAGGCTATAAAAGCATTTGAGCAGGTAATTGAAAGCTATCCCTATGACCTTTACCTTAACCTATATTATTCGAGAGCTTGTCTGGATGCGAAGCAGTACAAAAAGGCGATTGTATGCGCAAGAAGAGGATACTCATTGGATAACAACAATTATCTTTCAATTTATTTTCTGGTTGAAGGGTATATGAACACACGCAGGTATGATGAGGCCATTGAAATTTTGACGGAGGCCTTTAAAAATTCGAATTTTCAAGATCATCAGTATACTATCTGCGCAAAATTATCCTATGTTTATTTCCTGATAGGGGAGTATGATGAAAGCTTGAAATATATGGAGCAGCTTCTGGAAATAAGTGTGGATAGTGACGAAGCAATCGAAACAGGGATGCTTCTCTTTGAAATACTTGAGTACTATCTGGAGCATCGGATGTTTACAGAAGCGAATATCTGTGCGGAAGTTATTTTGGAGATGATGCCTGACCGGGGTGATATAGAGGATATAAAGAATGGACTTGAGACAATCCTAATGCTGGAACCTGAATACAGCAGATTTGAGGAGGACGATTTTATACCGGATGGGTTGAAGGGATTAATCGCCAATGAAATTTTTCCTGAGGAATCCATACAAATGAGCCAGGAACAAAAGCAAGCTTATAAGGTACTTAGCGAATATCAGATTTTTAATGACTACAGCAGTTACCCAATTGCACTGCGTTATATGAAAAATAATTATCCCAATTTGTATGATTTAAAGAGTGATTTTTTAGACGCCATTCAAGATACAAAAGAGAGAAAAAAGCTTACTAACAAAAACAAGGCTATGTTCTATCAGTATCATAATGTTATTGAGGATATGGTCGAGCAATGGGGAGACGAGTTTGACGAGGGCTATGACGATGACTACGACGACTGCGACTGCGACGACGAGGGCAGTGGTATAGATAAGGATGAACAATAGGAACAAGCAGCGGATGCAAACGCCAGGGCTAAGTGCCAAGCACTAGTACAAGGCACAGCACCAAGGTAATAAGGTCAAGCACTAGTACAAGGCACAGCACCAAGGTAATAAGGTCAAGCACTAGTACAAGGCACAGCACCAAGGTAATAAGGTCAAGCATTAGTACAAGGCACAGCACCAAGGTAATAAGGTCAAGCACAGGAAGCTTGTGGGCAAGGTAGGGATGAGTTTGCTCAGATTAAGGAGGCTAAACTGGTTATGCGGCTGGATAGGGTAGTATCCAATTCCGGATTCGGGACTAGAAGTGAAATCAAGAGGATTATAAAAAAAGGTGTAGTTAGTGTTGACGGCACAGCAGTCACCGATGCCTCCTTGCATGTGGATCCTCTGAGCAGTGTTATTGAAATAAATGGCGAGCGCCTGTGTTATAGAAAATATCTATATATAATGATGAACAAACCTGTCGGAGTAATATCCGCTACCTCTGACATTAAGCAGAAGACAGCTGTTGATCTGCTGCCGGAGAAGTATTTGAGCCTTAATCTGTTCCCTGCTGGAAGGCTTGATATCGATACAGAAGGGCTGCTTCTTCTCACCAATGACGGACAAATGGCTCATGAGTTGTTATCACCCAAAAAGCATGTTGATAAGAGGTATTATGCTCTGATAGATGGACAGGTAACACAGGAGGATGTCAGAAGCTTTAAAGAGGGAGTAATTCTGGATGATGGATATAAAACAATGCCGTCGGAGCTGGAAATCATCAGGGCAGGGATTGGGTCTCGCTCAGAGATTGAGCTGATATTACATGAGGGCAAATTCCATCAGGTGAAAAGAATGTTTGAGGCAGTGGGCAAGAGGGTCACATACTTGAAAAGAATTCAAATGGGCGGACTTAAGCTGGATGAATCATTGAAGCTGGGAGAATTCAGAGAACTGACGCCGGAAGAAGTTCTGCTTTTAAGCCGCAAGAACCCGGTCACGAGTGTTTAAAGTATCAAAGACACTCATTCTTTCATCCAATTCGGTCAAGAGCAAATTGTAGTATATCGTCTCCTGCATACTCAATATCAGGCTCAATACCGCTTCCCTGTATGTTGGCGCCAGCAGGTGTGTACCACTTCAAAATAGTTGCTTTTACCGCATAGCCTCTCCTCAAATTCAGCGTAAACTGGCCGATGCCCTTGCCAAAGGTTCTGATTCCAACCAATTCAACGTTATCAAGATTGTCCTTCAGCGCGGCAATCATATTTTCTGAGGCACTTGCAGAAGCCTGATTCTGAAGTATAATGATTTTATCATATTTTAGTGGTTGATTCTTCTTTGAACGATATACCCAATCCATCCACCTGAAACGATCCGTTGCGATGACAGCCTTCTTTGGCAAAAACATACCGGAGATGTCCGCCATTACGTCAATATCACCGCCCCTGTTATCCTGAAGGTCAATAATTATGTTTGGCCTGCTTTGAAGCTTCTCGGTGTTTTCCTCCATGAACTTGCCGGTATAATTAGAAAAATTGGTCAGCTTTAGGTAAATCGTACGGTCATTGAGGATTTTAAGCTCGGATAGATCGGCTTCTTCCTTCTCAATCAC
This sequence comes from uncultured Oscillospiraceae bacterium, assembly GCA_964404395.1. Taxonomy (GTDB): domain Bacteria; phylum Bacillota; class Clostridia; order Acetivibrionales; family DTU013; genus JAAYBT01. Next base: position 4,432 of record CAYOKA010000157.1, read on the forward strand.
CTTAGATTCTGCAAAGCCGTCGGGCGTATAAAGATAAGTATATTTATCGCCCTTTTCCTGGCGGATTCTGCTTGTAGTAACCGCAATCACAAGGTTATCAAAATAAGAGTAATATTTGCCATTTACGTCTGTGGCTAATTCCTTTGTGTAGATCTCATCCAGTGTTTCAGTATATATATAGCTGCTCGTAATAAAATGCTTAAATGCAA
>CAYOKA010000158.1:0-4594 GCA_964404395.1 uncultured Oscillospiraceae bacterium
AAATTACATTGAAGAGAATGGGGCGAGCTTCCTGGACATGATCGACGTAAGCTGATTGGATCATAGGTAGCGTCAGCACTGTTTGGTAGCTGCTTAGCATGGTCACTATCGGGGAGGGACTGCAATCAGGATGTATGGGCGAGCAGCAAGCTATGCTTGCGACCAGCCACCAGAAAGACATGACTTCTTACCTGAACTATTATATTTTGAAAGGGAAACACCGCTGCAGGTGATTGGAAACATGAGTGGAACAAATGCCGCTGCGGTACCAATATGATCACTAACTGAATTACACGTTAAAGACTTAGAAAGAGGAAAATTTATGCCTGATAACAATTTTGTTTCACAAAAAATACCCGATACACTTGTACAAAACTACATGCCCTATGCAATGAGCGTCATAGTGTCACGTGCTATTCCTGAAATTGATGGATTCAAGCCATCACACAGAAAGCTCTTGTACACCATGTACAAAATGGGGCTGCTTACAGGCAACAGGACAAAATCGGCGAATGTGGTCGGACAGACTATGAAGTTGAATCCTCATGGCGATATGGCCATATATGAGACAATGGTCAGGTTAACCAGGGGAAACGGCGCCTTACTGCATGCCTATGTAGATTCCAAGGGTAATATGGGCAAGCAGTATTCCAGAGATATGCGCTGTGCCGCCGCTCGTTATACAGAGGTCAAGCTGGAGAAAATCTGCGAAGAATTATTTCGCGACCTTGATAAGGATGCTGTAGATTTTATTGACAATTATGATGGGACTCTAAAAGAGCCTACTCTATTCCCGGCTACATTTCCAAGCGTTTTGGTTAATGCTAATCAGGGTATTGCGGTTGGTATGGCCAGTAACCTGTGCAGCTTCAACCTGAAAGAGATTTGTGATGCTACGGTTGCCTACATCAAGGATGAAAATGCAGATCTGATTCAATACATAAAGGCGCCGGATTTTTCAACGGGCGGATGCCTGATATATAACGAGCGAGAGATGCGCACGATATACAAAACAGGCCGCGGAGGCTTTAAGGTAAGGGCAAAATACAACTATGACAAGCAAAACAGTTGCATTGAAATAGTTGAAATTCCTTATACAACTTCAGCGGAAGCTATTATTGATTCAATTATAAATTTAGTGAAAAGCGGGAGGGTAAAAGATATTTCTGATGTTAGGGATGAAACAGATTTAGATGGATTGAAAATTACCCTTGATATTAAGAAAAGTGCCGATCCCGATACAATCATGAACAAATTGTTCAAAATGACAGCCCTTGAGGACTCCTTCAGCTGCAATTTCAATATACTTGTGGGAGGCATCCCAAGAGTTATGGGCATTAGAACCATACTTGAGGAATGGCTGAAATTTCGAACGGAATGCATAAAAAGGCAGACTCGATTTGATATCAACAAAAAGGAAGAAAAGCTTCATTTGTTGGTGGGTTTGCGCAAAATCTTGCTGGACATCGACAAGGCTGTGGCGATTATTCGCAATACCGAGCACGAGTCGCAGGTTGTGCCCAACTTAATGGAGGGGTTTGAGATTGATAAGGTTCAGGCGGACTTCATTGCAGAGATTAAGCTTCGCAACCTAAATAGGGAGTATATCCTGAACAGGGTTGCGGAAGTGGATGAGCTGCAAAAGGAAATTGCAGATTTGAAGGATATTTACGGCAATGAAAAAAGGATCTTGAGGATTATCATTAAGCAACTGGGTGAGGTTTCAAAAAGGTACGCCCAGCCCAGAAAGACAGAGATCATGCTTGAAAAGCATGTTGAAGTGATTACGGAAGAAAATATGATCGACGATTATAATCTTAAGATCTTCCTAACTGAGCAAAATTACCTGAAAAAAATCTCACTGATTTCACTCAGAGCAAGTTCAGAGCACAAGCTTAAGGATGATGACAGAATCTTTCAGGAGATTGAGACCCGCAATAAGGCGGAGCTACTCTTATTCTCTAACAGACACACGGTCTATAAGCTGCGCATTTATGATATCCCGGACTGCAAGGCAAGTGTGCTGGGTGAATATTTGACAAACCTCCTGCAGCTGGATGATGGTGAAAGAATACTTTACATGATTGCGACAGACGATTACTCTGGTTGGGTACTTTTTTCTTATGAAAATGGTAAATGCGCAAAGATCGAGATGGAAAGCTATATGACAAAGACTAACAGAAGGAAGCTGGCCAATGCTTATTCTGATCGTTCGGCGCTGATCGATATTAAATATATTGAGGAGGACACGGAGCTCGTTGCCCGCAGCGACATCAATAAAATTTTGATTTTCGATACGGCCAATATTAATCCGAAGGGCACCCGCAATTCTCAAGGAGTTCAAGTTATGAGGCAAAAGAAGGGCAGTCGGATGAGTTCCGTTAGCACGATTGAGGAATCGGGTATTAGTAACCATGATTATTATCGTACCAAAAGCATCCCGGCGGTTGGGTACTATTTAAAGGAAGATGATACAGAGGATAAGCAGATTACAATGCCCATCGATGAGTAATTGCGGGCTGGTGAGCTCTATTTTTAGACAAATTGCGAGGCAAAAGCTGCAAGTTAAAAGGCGGGAGGAATAGCCCTTGGAAACCGAAACGAATAAGAGAGATGATGGCAGCGGGAAAAGCGACGACGTAGAAGATGAGTCAGGTAAAAGCGAAGGCAAAACTAAAAACGAAGCCGAAACAAAAAAAAATGCCGAAAGCAGGAATAAAGGGCTGAAGCTGGTGCTTTATATTGCTCTCATAGCGATATTTACCGGCATATTAGTTTATCTGACTATAAAACTGGGGCCTAAGATTACTGAAATGGCCAGGGAACCACAGCGTCTCGACCAGCTGCTTCATTCGTTTGGCTGGAAGGGTGCCCTGGTATTTATAGGGATACAAATACTACAGGTTCTGGTGGCGGCGATTCCGGGAGAAATTGTCCAGATTGCAGGAGGTTATATCTATGGGACATGGCTGGGGACATTGTACTCATTGATCGGTATTCTTCTGGGCTCAATACTGGTTTTTTCCATCGTGCGGCTTCTAGGCTATCCTCTGGTTAGGTTGGTTGCATCAAAAGCTCAGATAGAAAAGTTCAATTCTATTTTCAGCAGCTCAAAAAGCGAAGCTGCTACCTTTATCCTATTCCTTATTCCGGGAATACCAAAGGATGCTTTAACATACATTGCAGGAGTTACTCCTGTAAAGCCGCTTCGTTTTTTCATAATTATAATGATAGGCAGGTTTCCGGCACTGCTGGCGTCCTCTTATATAGGCCACGGCACACATACGGGCAGTTATGCTCTGGTAATCATATTGTGCGTGGCCGCAGTAATACTGTTCGTAGCCGGGTTACTCTTAAAGGACAAGATCATCGAGAAAATTCACCAGTTCTCTTCGAAACGGAAAGGATAATCACGCCTTCATTTCCGGTCTGTTGAAAAACTCTTCATATAACGCGCAAACGGCCTTGTTGCGCTCCTTTGCCCTGACTCCGAAAATCATGCTCACCTCAGAGGGCCCCTGGCTGATCATTTCTAGGTTAATTCCTGCTTTAGCCAATGCAGTGGAAGCTCTGGCGGTTATGCCACGAGTATTACGCATTCCTTCACCGACAATTACAACAAGAGCCAAATTCCTGACGACCGATACATCATCTACGGCCAGCTCTTTTTTAATGCGCTCGACAATTCTTTTTTCCTTTTGCTCATCCAAAAAGTTCTGTTTTATTATAATCGACATATTATCGATTCCTGACGGCATATGGTCAAAGGAAATATGCTCATTTTCAAGGATCTGTAAAACCTTGCGGCCGAAACCAACTTCCCGGTTCATCAGATATTTGCTGATGTAAATGAAGCAAAAACCGTCATGACTGGCGATTCCCACAACAGGCTCTACTATGCTGCTGCGTTCCGGTACAATGGTGGTTCCCTGTGCTGTGGGATTGTCCGTGTTTTTCACACTCACAGGGATACCTTTCTTGTAAACAGGTATAAGAGCCTCTTCATGAAATACACTGAAGCCTGCGTAGGATAGCTCTCGCATCTCTCTGTACGTGACTTCCCGAATTGGCTTTGGTGACTTTATCAGGTTTGGATTGACGGAGTAAATGTTATCTACGTCTGTAAAGTTTTCGTACAGACTTGCGTTAACGGCAGCAGCTACAATTGAGCCGGTAATGTCGGAGCCGCCTCTTGGAAGCGTTACAACATCGCCCTCCTGCGAATATCCAAAAAAACCTGGGAATATAGTGATTCCACTGTAATCAGAGAGAGATTTTAGATTATCATAAGACTGTGGAAGCACCTGAGCATTTCCATATTCATCACTCAGCAGCAATCCGGCATCGCCGGGATTGACATAGCGCGCATCCGTTCCGGTGCTTTGCAGGTATGCGGCGACCAGCTTTGCACAATTATCTTCGCCTGCTGCCTTTAGGTTGTCCATATATTTGTCCTTGTCACTTTTGTCTGCTTCAACGCGAGCTTTTAAGTCTTCAGCAATAGCTCGTACAACAAGATTGGAAACATCCAGACCCGTTGCTATATCTGTAAACCTGTCTACAACAGCCTGCAATTGAGTATCGGCATTTCCCT
>CAYOKA010000159.1:0-4580 GCA_964404395.1 uncultured Oscillospiraceae bacterium
TAATACATGTGAAAAAACTTGTCGTCCCGATTCTTTTTTTCAATGTATATAGATTACAATATTTTTTATGAATGGAGGATTGTGAACATGGCAGATGTATTTAAGGGTATCGAAAAAATCAAGTTTGAAGGAAAGGGCTCTGATAACCCGTTGGCATTCAAGTATTACAATGCCGATGAGCTGGTTGCGGGCAAGAGGATGGAGGATCACCTGAGATTTGCAGTGGCATACTGGCATACTTTCCAGGCGAGGGGGAATGACCCATTCGGCGTTGGCACGGCAATTAGACCCTGGGACAACATATCCGATGAAATGGAACTTGCTAAGGCCAAGGTGGAGGCTAATTTTGAGTTTTGCGAGAAGGTGGGAGCACCTTTTTTCTGCTTCCACGACAGGGATATCGCCCCCGAGGCAGACACGTTGAGGGAGACAAATAAGAGGCTGGACGTAATCGCAGACCTGATTGAGCAAAGGATGAAAAGCAGCCCTGTAAAGCTTTTGTGGGGCACAACAAATGCCTTTGGACACCCAAGATTTGTTCACGGCGCTTCCACATCTCCCAATGCGGATGTGTTTGCCTTTGCGGCGGCTCAGGTGAAAAAGGCAATGGAAATCACCCTTAGATTAGGCGGACAGAACTATGTATTCTGGGGCGGCAGAGAGGGCTATGAGACACTGCTGAATACCAACATGAAGCTGGAACTGGACAATTTTGCACGATTCCTGGGTATGGCTGTTGATTACGCCAAGGAAATCGGTTTCAAGGGACAATTCCTGATTGAGCCGAAGCCAAAGGAGCCCACAAAGCATCAGTATGACTTCGACGCAGCTACGGTTATAGGCTTTTTGAAAACCTACGGTCTTGACCCTTACTATAAGCTGAATATAGAAGCTAATCATGCGACTCTTGCTGCACATACCTTCCAGCATGACCTGAGGGTAGCACGCATTAACGGTATGCTGGGGAGCATTGATGCAAACCAGGGAGATCCGGTACTTGGCTGGGATACGGATCAGTTCCCGACCAATGTCTATGATACTACGCTGGCAATGTACGAGGTACTTAAGATGGGCGGCCTCACCACGGGCGGCTTTAACTTCGACTCCAAGGTCAGAAGAGGATCCTTTGAGGCTGTAGATCTGTTCTATGGTCACGTTGTAGGAATGGATACCTTCGCAAAGGGGCTGAAGGCAGCTGCAAAGATGATAGATGATGGCCGTATTGACAGATTTATTGCTGAAAGATATAACAGCTATAACACCGGTATCGGAAAGGATATCGTGGACAGAAAGGTTGGCTTCAAAGAGCTGGAGAAACATGCTCTGGAGCACAATGATATTGTCAACACTTCAGGCAGGCAGGAAATGCTTGAAAATATTTTGAACAGCTACATACTGGAAAGCTAATAAAGGCTTTTGCGATGAATCGCAAAATGCACTAATAGGCGACTGGTGAATGGTGGGGATGCGTTATGCAGTGATGCGGGCGCATCCTTTTTTTTGTGCGCCCGGCATGGGCGCACAAATGTGCTATACTTGCGGTACAGCTTTTAGTGCAGCTGCATAGGATAAATAGGGTGAAGCGCATGATGGACTTTGGCTTGAGAGATGACAGAACAGTAAAGCCCTACGACAGGCAAAAGGCTGTGCAGTATGCACATAAATGGGCTTATGCCAGGAATCCGGCTTATTTGGATTTTGAGAATATTGGAGGTGACTGCACAAACTTTGCTTCCCAGTGCATATTTGCTGGGTGCGGTATTATGAATTACACGCCTGTATATGGCTGGTACTACATAAGCTCCTATAATAGAACGGCATCCTGGACGGGGGTAAACTATTTGTATGATTATTTAATCAATAATAAAGGGTCGGGACCTTTTGCGCAGGTCACGGATGCAGCGCATGCAGAGCCCGGTGATATTGCGCAGCTCTCTTTTTCTGACAGTAAGCTTTTTGACCATTCTCCGGTTATTGTTGAAATTGGTAACCCGCCCGGAAGGGACGGCATTCTAGTCTCCGCCCATACCTTCGACACGGATTATTATAGACTGATGGACTTTGAACCTGCCTACATCAGATTTCTACATATACTGGGGACACGGGAGTGAATATATTTCATTCAGCCTTCATGGCAGCTGCTGAATCGTTAACAGATAGGGCATTTTGCGATGTACCATGTTTTGAGCTCAGCTGTACAATATATTGCGGGTATGTATGAAAGTATGTCACTATATATTGCGCCGCTGAGTTTGATTAAGGTTACATCGCAAAAGCCTTAGATAAAACCTTCTCGGAATCCAGTATCATGATAAGTCGATCATCGACATTAGCGGTTCCGCTTAAGAACCTGTCCTTTAAATTGGATAATGCATTTGGTATTGGTGAGAATTGATCGTCATCCACCTTGACTATTTCGTGCACTTCATCCACGATAATACCGATTTCCGATGAAGAGGTGTTGGCAATAATAATCTTTGTATTGTCATCGAATTCTATACCGGGCAGATTAAAGCGTTTTCTGAGATTGAATATGGTATATACCTTGCCTCTCAGATTTGCCAGCCCTTCAATATAGTTAGGCGCATTGGGAATTTTGAAAATTTCAAGCATTTTTTCTATGCTGCTAATGTTTTCGATGCTAAGGCCAAAGTCCTCTTCACCGATAGAAAATACGACATATTGCCTCGTGCTCATACTGACCCCTCCCTATTAGGGCATTTTGCGATGCATCGCAAAAGCCTTTGTTAATAATATAGTACATCTGCAAACTGTTACTACGAACGGTAGCTTGAATTAATTTTTACATAATCATATGAAAAATCACAGGTCCATACTTGATCCGAATAAACGCCCTTGTTAATGTTTATAAGTATCTTGACCTCATCTTTTTTCAGCGTTTCACCGGCTGCATTCTCGTCGAAATCCACTGCGCATCCATTTTTACAGACCAAAATATCACCTATATATATATCGGTATAATCAGGATCAAATTCAACTCCGGAATAGCCGACTGCGTTAATTATTCTACCCCAGTTGGCATCCTCGCCAAAAATAGTGGTTTTGACCAGAGGCGATTTTGCAACTGTAGAGGCGGCTTTGAAAGCATCCTCTGGGCTGCCGGCGTTTTCGACCACCACCTCAATTAGCTTAGTGGCACCTTCGCCATCTCTTGCAATCTGCTTGCAAAGATAACTGCAGGCCTCTTCCAAAGCTTTTTCAAAGATTCCGTAATCCTCGTCTTCACTAATAATACCCGCATTGTCGGCCATGCCGTTAGCCAGCATGAGCACCATATCACATACGCTGGTGTCACCATCTACAGTGATTCTGTTGAAGGTTCTTCCTACCACTTCCCTCAATGCTTTATCCAAGAGCTTCCTTGATATATTGGCATCGGTTGTCAGGACGCCGATCATCGTTGCCATATTGGGATGAATCATGCCGGAGCCTTTTGCCATTCCACCGATTACAATACTACCTTCTGTTAGCGCAACCTCAACAGCAATCTCCTTAAAAATCGTATCAGTAGTCATAATTGCTTCCTGCGCATCATGGCTGCCATCAGGTTCCATTCCTGATACAAGAGCTTCCAAACCCGGGCGAATCAAATCCATTGGCAGTGGCTTACCGATAACGCCTGTGGATCCAACAAGGATGTCATTTGGCTCGCATTCCAGAAGACGTGATGTAATCCTAGCAATTTCCTTGGCATCGGCATAGCCCTTTTCGCCTACACATGCATTTGCACAGCCGCTATTAATTATAATTGCATTGGCATAGCCGCTTTTAATGTGTTCCATGGTAAGCTGTAAAGAATGTCCCTTAACTCTATTTGTTGTAAAAACGCCTGCTGCAGCAGCGCTGTCCTCTGAACAGATAATTGCCAAGTCCTTTTTGCCATCCTTCTTAATTCCGCAGGCTATTCCGGTGGCAAAAAAGCCCTCAGGAGCCGTAACTCCACCGTCTATAATATTCATTCCATCAACTCCAAGCGTATTCATAATTTTCTTAACTTTTGCATCAAGCAATTAAATTATACAGAAATATTAAGGCGCATTCAATGGCGCATTCAATAAAAATTTGAAATAAAGGGGTCAAAGACTGCGAGCTAATTGCGGTGTCTTAAGATAAAGGTAAATAAAGGGGTACAGACGGCATCAAAGAAAATTTTACCCCAGAAATGAACGAAAATATGCAAAGAAATTCAACCCATAGTTATATAGGTATAGCACACTGCTGAAAATTTCAACTAATGGGAAGAAATATGCCTAGAAAAGCCTTATTTTATAGACGATTTACCATAAAATGAGCTGAAATAAGGGTTTTTCACTGTAATTGTACCCCATTACCTGCAAAAGTTAGCAGTGCGGTCTAATCTTTGCAGCCATGCCTGTCAAAACCATCCTGCTCCAAAGACACTCATAAGTGTTAGGAAAAGCTTTGTGATACACCCGGAGAAAAACAAAAAAGGCAGTGAAATGTACACGATGTACATTTCAGGCGCGTCTGAGCCATGGATGGCGAATAAGCGCCGACTGCCCCACAAGTTTTTCGCCGCTTTGGTGTATAGAAGTTTT
>CAYOKA010000160.1:0-4529 GCA_964404395.1 uncultured Oscillospiraceae bacterium
GACATGTTCTCTTTTTTTTATTTCTCTAATTTACACCATTATACGGACATAACTCATTTTTCCACATCACAGTGAGCAAATTTTCCACTTCTGGGCAAGTATCTGAACTGAAATAGGAAAATATGAAGATAAGGTTTACGTAATTCAAGATTCAACTGTATTATTGAGCCTGATTACTGAAAATCAAGTAATTTGCTGCCCAGAACCGGAAATTTTGCACAGTTCGCTTGTGAGATTTATAAATACTGTTAAGGCATGAGGCATAAAATAGTCTGCATCTTTAGGTTACTATATCATGAACCTGCATAAATCCATGATATAATTGAAGATAAGTGACGGAACTTTACTATGGGAAATAGCGTCAATAGTATATGTGTTCACTTGGATGATAATTCTGTAAATTATACCGAAGGGCTGGTTTGTAATAGAATGAGCATAAAGAATAATATGTTTATACTGTTTATATTTCTTGCGATGCTGTTTATCCCTGCATACGCATATGCAGACGATGCGGTAATCGGGAGAACCCCTGAAGGTGTTTATCCAATGATGGATGCCGAGGTAGAAATGAAATCGGAGAGCATCGTTGTTGATATCGACAGATCTTCAGTCGAATGCACCTTTACCTTTCTGAACACAGCGGAGGCCAGAGAGGTGCAGATGGGTTTCCCGGGAAAGCTTAACGAAGACATGGGTAGCATATTTTCAGATGATGTAAGCCTTTCATTGAATAATTTCAGGGCATTTGTAAACGGGGAGGAGCTGCCTGTTGAGAAAGTGAAGGGAGTTCAGCCAAAAATCGACATGCCCTTTTACAGCGAATGGTTTACATTTACGGTCCCGTTTGATGAGGGGGAAACAGTCACTGTTGTTAACACGTACACCTATCAGCCGTCTTACAATTCAATTGGTGATGTTTCCACAGGGTATGTCCTTCAAACAGGAGCGACCTGGAAGGGTAAGATCGGCAAGGCTAGAGTAGAGTTCAAGCTGGGTTCTGTAAAGCCATGGCAAATTGAGTCGCTCAAGCCCGGAGGATTCAGATTTGAAGGGAACTCGGTTATATGGGAGAAAAACAATATAGAGCCTACCTATGATCTTGAAATACTTTACAATACCTGGCATTACAGCGACGAATTCATTGAGATGATGGAAGCAAATAACGAGGATGCCAGCACCATTCTATCGAAGATTGAAAAGTATAAGGAAATAAGGAAGCTGGCAGACAACAACGACAGGGAGGGTTTACTGGCCGAGTATGCCAAGGCAGAACAGAGCCGGGATACTGTGCTGGCGGTTTATATAGCGGGCTTCACCCAAGGAGGCCGGACACCGGATGATATACCTAAGCTGGGGGATATTAGCGTTAATCCATATGGTACTACATATAATATAAGATGTGGCGTGCAAAGCCTTTATACACCCACTACTATGATGAGGATATCTCATGTAGAGGAAGGGGAGCTTGTAATTGATCATGAAAGCTCCAGATCATCCATATATATTATCCTGAAGCCCGAAGTGGAATATGACATTTCGTTTGTTGCCAGGGATTGGCTGAACAGGACTGCTAAAAAAGAGCTTAAGTTCCTGGTGCCTCCGGGAGGAGCCGAGGGTCAGACAGAATCAGACGGGGGCGGCGATGCTGAAGATGGTGAAGCCGGTGAAATGTCCGAAGGTGCCGAGGGAACAGATAATAAGGATGGAGCCATTGATACTACCGGTACGAATGAAGAAGAAAGCGGCGGTACTGACGGAACCGAAGATAGCAAGGCAACAGATGGAACTGACAGTACCGACGTGGGCAGTATTGCCGAGGATTCAGGCGCAAAAGATGAATTAGGCACAGACATAGAAACGAATGCTAAAAAAGCCGCACAATCCGATGCCGTAGACACGTCGCCGCCTGTTGAGGATACTGATCCGAACGATGCTTCAAGGCCACCGATGCAATCTTCAAAAGAAGGCAGCAAGGCTTTTCTTTGGGTATTAATAGTTATCATGGCATTGGGGTGTGTTGCCGCGGGCTTTTTCACCTATACCCGGGGCAAATCAAAAGGCAACGCATAGTGAAGCATGAATCTATATAAAGGAGGAAGAGTACATGGGGAAGAGGATAATAGCCATCGGAGTTATTGCTATTATGGTATTCGTGTTCTTAATTTTGCCTTTTAAGTCGATATTCGGGGACACATTGCCGGACGCTGTAAACGCAGCATCGAAAACCACAGCAGACAACAACAGGGCAAGCAACGGGGGAATTGGTGACAATAATTATATAGACAATTCATACGACATGCTCAGCGAAAGTATAGTTTTGTATGTTGGTAGTCCCATTTCTTTTGTAGGCGGTGTTCAAACGCAGATAGACCCATCCAATGTAGAGATTACTCCCGTTATTATTGATAATGTAGAAATGGTACCTGTGCGTTTTATTGCAGAAAGCCTGGGAGGCAGTGTCGGTTGGAATCAGAGGACCCTTACCGCCACGATTGTTCTTGAAGGCAAGAATTATGAATTCACACAGGGCAGTGACAATATGACAGTGGATAACAAGAAATATTCACTGGGCGCATCTGTAGTGTCTTACAAGGGGAGGACCTTCGTCCCGCTGGATACTTTTGTGGATATTGTGGGCAAAAAGGCTTTTTATGAAAGAGGCCTGATTATTATTAGCGATGAAAATGACATTTTTAACAGGGAAAATGACAGAGAGCTTATAAACGAATGGATTGCAAAGCTGAGCTTTCTTCCCACGGTAGGTTCCTATGATAAGCTGTTAAGCCTGCTTGAGGAAGGGCTGGGAAAACGATCGGATCTTGAAAATGGGAGGCTGTTTGATTTAGGCAACGGCATCGCCATGGATGATATTGCAATATCTGTAGAACCGGAAATGAGCATGTCGGCTTCCCCAGATGAAGCGGCTTCAGATAGTGCTGCTGATGTGCAATCGAAGGCAGCCGCTCCGGCAGACAGCACGGAAAGCATTGATTATTCGACCACCAATGTTCAGGTGCAGGGTGTCGATGAGGGTGATATTGTAAAGACAGATGGCGACTATATCTATCAGGTCAACAGAGAAAGGGTTGTCGTCACGAAGGTGGATGTACCAGAAGACATGAAGGTTATCAGCACCCTTGAGTTTACACAGAAGAACCTCAGACCTCAGGAGCTGTACCTGCATGATGAAAAGCTTATTGTAATAGGCTCATCTGCTACGGCTTTTCCAATTAGGATAATGGAGGATGAAGTCCAAAAGGAAATATATCCGCAGCCAGGATATTTGCAGAACAGTGTCAAGGTACTTGTTTATGACATGTCCGACAGGAAAAGCCTGAAGCTGCTTCGTGAAGTGGAGCTTGAGGGAAGCTATGTTTCATCCAGAAAGGTTGGCGCAGCACTCTATTTGATAGCCAATGACAGCCTGAACTATTATCGCATTCAAAGCAATGAAATGAATATTACCCCATCCTATCGGGATACGGCACTAAAGGAGGAGTATGTCAATATAGGCTACGAGTCGATACGATATTTCCCTTCGGCCAGATGCAACAATTACATGATTGTTGCCGGTATCGACGTAAGCGGAAATGAACCTGCCAATGTTTCGACTTACCTGGGTGCGGGACATAACGTTTACGCTTCTACTGAGAATTTGTATGTAGCTGTAGCTGATTATTCCAGGGCATATATAGGAGCTATACGTCAGGAAAAAATGCAGATATTCAAATTCGCAATGAAGGATGCCAGACTGACCTATCTTTGCAAGGGAGAGGTTCCGGGAAGAATCCTGAACCAGTTTTCCATGGATGAGGGCGGGGATTATTTCCGTATTGCTACAACCACAGGCGACATGTGGGCGACCGACGAAAGAATATCAAAGAATTGCCTATATGTATTGGATAGTATGCTCTCAATCACCGGTAAAATAGAGGATATGGCACCGGGTGAAAGGATTTACTCAGTTCGATTTATGGGGGATAGGGCATATGTAGTGACCTTCAAAACAGTGGATCCTCTGTTTGTGATTGATTTGAAGAATCCTAAAAAGCCAACTGTTTTGGGAGCCTTGAAGATTCCGGGCTACAGCGATTATCTGCACCCCTACGATGAAAATTATCTCATAGGCTTCGGGAAGGATACCATTGAAATCAAGGGGCAAGCCTATTATTTGGGCATGAAGGTAGCGTTGTTTGATGTATCGGATGTACGCAACCCCATACAGAAGTTCTCCGAAATTATCGGCGATAGAGGCACTGATTCAGAACTACTCAGCAACCATAAGGCGCTGCTGTTCTCGAGGGAGAAAAACCTGCTGGCTTTTCCGGTAACGCTGATGGAGATAAAGGATAGCTCTGTAAAGGCAAAGCAGGAGTCGCTTCAGTATGGGCAATTCACCTTCCAGGGAGCCTTGGTTTATCATCTGGACCTTGAAAATGGTTTTAAACTAAAAGGCAGAATAACACATCTCTCGGAGGATGACCGTTTGAAGGCGGGAAATAGTTGGTATAATAGTAATAAGAATGTGC
>CAYOKA010000161.1:0-4513 GCA_964404395.1 uncultured Oscillospiraceae bacterium
GCCACAGGTTGCCCTTTTTCACCGCACCGTCTATTCTGCCCTCGGTACAGTAAAGCGTCACAATCCGGATCCCAAGCCCCCATTTTTCGCCAGCTTCCTTAACGGTTATATACTTCATGCCTCATGTCACCTTAAATATATCGTTAACATAATTATACTGCTAAGTTAGGCATATTGCAAGTGTTAGCAGTATGTGTGAAAGGAAGAGGAACGACTGTGAGATATCAGTTTAATGATGGCGCTACAAGATTAAGAAACTCAGAATATGATACTATTTTGGAATTTATTTCAGATAAATAAAATGCCAAAAGGAGGGATCCTATTTGCTACATCGTTGGTTGTTGAAACAAGAGTAAACCGCACTTAATACCTGTCCCGAAACCATGGATTACGAACGGGACATTGTATCATGAATCATGTAACCAAGAAATCAATTAATTATCCGTAAACAGAGCAAAAAATACAAAGTTCTTCATTAGTTCATGATATAATAACCTCACCCGTTACCGAAATCGAAGATTTCGAACGGGTACCCGAGAACATTGTATCAAGAATTATGCAGCCGAATGCTCGGCTGCACTCGGCTGCGCCGAGGAAAAGCTAAAGCTTTTCGTTATTCATGATATAATAAATGCAGGGAGTGATAGAATGAGCGATAATAATCAACCAACATATAAGCGTCAACGATTCCTGTTAGCATTCATTCGCCAACTATATGGTGGTGTAACATCAACCGATTTGCAGAAGTTAGTATTCCTCCACACGATGACGGAGAATGTAAGCTTCTATGAATTTGTTCCATATAAATATGGTTCTTATTCTTTTCAGCTTGCGAAGGACGTGGATATCCTTCATAATAGCGGGTACTTGTCAATCCAAAGCACTTCAGAAAGCACTAGAATTAAGGCAGTTGATAAATCCCCACAAGAGACCTTTCTTAGGATTGCAACGGAGCGAGGAAACAACCTTATTCGGAAAGCCTACCGTGAATATCCTTACTATGCAATTAACAGCGAAATTACAAGACGGCTCTTTTGTGGAAAGGAGTTGGAGCTATTTAATAAGGAAAAACAACGATATACTAAGACAGATCAAGTTTTGTTTACCATAGGATATGAAGGAGAAAGCATCGAAGCGTTTATTAACACCTTAATTCGAAACGACATTCGATTATTGTGTGATGTTCGTAAAAATCCATTAAGTCGCAAATTTGGGTTTTCTAAAAATAGACTCAAACACATTACAGGAACTGTTGGCATTAAATATGTACATTTTCCCGAGCTTGGAATTGAATCCGATAAACGTAGTTCACTCGAAACAGCTTCGGATTATAAATCCCTGTTTAGTAATTATGCTGATACACTTCAAGAACTTACATCATCACTAGAACAAATTTATTCCGTATTATGTTCCGATGTACGTATTGCCCTGATGTGCTATGAAAAAGAGCCGAAGATGTGTCATAGGAATGTTATTAGAGAATATATTGTAGACACATACGCAATAAGGAGTATGGATTTATGATGGTTAAGAAGCGGATTTATATTGTCGTTAAGACGTACCCAACAATATCAAAAGAATATTCCGAGCTTGTTTGCACAGCAGGAGTTCTTGAGGACGGTTCGTGGATTCGCCTTTATCCAGTTCCGTTTAGAAAGCTTGATATTGATAATAAATACAAAAAGTACACCTGGATAGAGGTTGAGGTGGAACGCAACACAAAAGATTTTCGTCCCGAAACATATCGCCCCAATCTATCTACTATCTCGGTAGAGAATCCTACGAAAGTTGATTGGGAAAAACGACGCAAAATCATTTTAAAGAATAAAAAGGTTTATACAAACCTTACAGAGCTTATTGACAAAGCAAAATCAGATAGGACTTCTCTCGCAATATTTAAGCCGACCAGGGTCCTTGATTTTATTTCTGAGGAAGTGGAGCGTGAATGGGATGCAAATAGGCTGGCAATTTTAAAAGGATTGTCACAACAGATGAGTTTATTCCAAACTCCAGAAGAGATTGCAGAAGAATTCAAGGTTGTTCCAAAGGTACCATATAAATTCTCCTACAAGTTAGAAGATGATTCAGGCAGGCAAACTACAATGATGATTGAAGACTGGGAAACAGGAATGTTATATTTTAATTGCTTGAAAAAAGCAAATGGTAATGAAGAGGTTGCTATATCAAAGGTTAAAGCGAAATATTTTGATTTTTTCATTACGCGAGATCTTCACTTCTTTCTTGGCACTACAAAGCAGTTCCATAATATTGCACCCAATCCATTCATAATAATTGGTGCCTTTTACCCGCCGTTACCATTATCGAACCAGCAGATTAGCTTATTTGATTTATAGGCGAGGACACAATTTCAGGTATTCCAACCTACAGCCATCCTCGAAAACAGCTTAAATAACCGCAAGGGAAAAGCAGTTTCCTTGTTTGTCGGTAGCGGCAATAAAAAGTGCATAGATTTCGGCAATACAAAGTAAGTAAAAACGGCAACCCAAAGTAAGTAAATCCGGCAATCAAATGTCACGGATTTCGGCAACGGAAGTAAGTAATTTGTCGAAATTTTCCTCCTGGAAGTGATAAGATATTTTCATCTTACCTCGATAGGAGGGTCAAATGATTGGAGGATTTTAAAATGTATTCAAAAATTCAACAGGAGAAAAACCAAGGTTTTTCTCGAGGAACTGTAGCTCGCCATTTAGGCTTGTCATGGCGAACGGTTAATCGGTATTGGGACATGTCAGCCGATAGTTACAAAGCTTTAAACAAAAAGCACCACTCCAGCATCCTGGACAAGCATGAAATAACCATCGTAGGGTGGCTGGAGGAGTTTCCTGACCTTAGTGCAGCACAGGTGAAAGATTGGATTCACGAACACTACGACGAGGTGTTCCCAGAGCGAACAGTTAGAAACTATGTGAAAACTCTTAGGGAAAAGCACTGTATTGAAAAGCCTGTCAAATCCCGTGAATATGGCTGTATACCTGAATTGCCACCTGGACAGCAACTACAGGCAGACTTTGGAGAATACTGGTGTATCAGAAAGGGAAAGTCCCGCATCAAACTCTACCTTGCTGCTTTTATCCTGGCACATTCCCGTTACAAGTACGTTATGTGGCAGACAAAACCTTTCACTGCTGTAGATTTCGTCCGAACTCTTGAGAGCTGTTTTGAGGCTCTTGGAGGAACTACACACGAATTGGTCATTGATCAGGATACTTTGATGACAGTCAGCGAAAACAATGGTGATATTATTCATACTTACGAATTTGAACGTTGTAAAAACAGGCATGGATTCACTGTATGGCTTTGTCGTAAAGCAGATCCAGAATCAAAGGGAATGGTAGAGTCTTGCGTAAAGTTTATTAAATATAATTTTGCCAAGAACAGATACTTCTATGATATAAATCAGTGGAACAATGACTGCGATGCATGGCTTAAACGTACAGGCAACGGCAAAGTCCATTCTGAGACCAAAAAGATACCGGCCGAGGTTTTTGAATTGGAAAAGAAACACCTCAAGCCGGTTATCCTTTTTAATGACAATATTCCAAGTAATAATAGTTTAACAACTCCGGTACGTAAAAACAATACCATTCGTTACAACGCCAGCCGTTATTCAGTTCCCATAGGCACATACACTCTTTTTAAGGAAGTGTCTGTACAGGAGATAGATGACCACCTTGAAATATATGATCCTACTGGAAAGCTAATTGCCTCTCACGAACTTGCAGTAAGCCCTGGTGAACTAAAAAGAAATAATAATCATGTCCGTGATAACTCAGAAAAAATTAAAAACCTAATGGAACAGGCTAAGAAGGCTCTTGGTGACACACCTGAAGCAAATGAGTTTCTAAGTGTTATTCACAAAAGGCGGGGACGTTACATCCGGGATCAATTGTATTTAATTCTCAAGGTTGCAGACAACTATAGTTATGATGTACTACAGTTAACCTTGAAGGCTTGTTGTGAGTGTAATCTGAATTCCGCAAATGATTTCAGAGACTTTGCAGAACATATATTTCGCCAGAAAACTGTAGATGAAATCATCTCCCCTCAAATAAGGCCTCTCCCGGGTTCTCTGAGTTCCACAGACCGGGATATCAGCGTTAATCAGCCGAATCCAGGGTCATATATGAATCTGATCAACAAAGGGGGACAATAACATGGGAAACAATCTCAAACAACTTAAAAACCAGCTTAAAGAGCTCAAACTGAAACACCTTGCTGCTCAATTTGATGATTTCATGATTTCAGCTTGTAATGGAGAAAAACCCAACACTCAATTTCTAATGGATGCTCTGGAGATTGAACTTTCAGAGCGCCGACGACTTAGCATGGAGAAACGCCTTAAATATGCCAAGTTCCCAGTCTTTGATAAACCCTTTGACCTGAATGGTTTTGATTTTGGTAAAAGGCAGGGAGTTTCAAAAAGACAGATTCTAGAGCTATCCAGTAATTTGATATGGATAGATAAAGCATACAATGTTCTTTTTTTGGGTGG
>CAYOKA010000162.1:0-4472 GCA_964404395.1 uncultured Oscillospiraceae bacterium
TCTATTAAGAATTCTTCATTATTACACTCTCAATGGCATTTGCAACATCTTCACAGGAATCGCAGCATTTCTCCAGGTAATGGTAGGTAGTATCCCATGCTGCCAGTTCTTTGTAATCGGTGCAATTCACAAAAAGACTTCTCGTTGCCTCTGTATAGAGGACATCTCCCACTTCTTCCAGACGGTTGATCTCAACTACCAGTTCATGGAGATTCCTGGACTTCCTGAAATTGTGAAATTCCCCTAATGCAACTTTCAAAGAGTTACAGCACTTTACAATAATGTCGGTCATCTTTAGTGCATGCTCTGAAACACTTTTTATATTATACATATACATTCGCATCAGAACATCCTCAATCGTATCCGTAACCGTGTCGATAGCGTCTGCCATAGCCATTATATCTTCACGCTCAATCGGGGTGATAAATTCCCGTACCAGCCTCTTGATCATTTTATGTCTTGCTTCATCTCCACTATGCTCAATTGCATGCATTTCCGCCATCTTTTCAGGTAATTTCTCCGTGTCGAAATGGTTCATGATATCATTTAATAAATCAGCCGCTTTGCAGGAATACTCTACCAATTCGACAAATGTATCAAAATAGCTTTCATCTTTTTTTCGTGCCATATCTGCTCCTTCCACAACCATTATATTTTATTCGCATTAAAATATTTTCATAAACAATAGTGCCATTAAATAGCCAATCAATCCACACCCGGGAAATGTCATAAACCAGGCTACAAGCATTTCCTTAACAACTCCCCAGTTCACAGAGCTAATCCTTTTTGCCGCTCCAACGCCCATAATAGCCGTGGTTTTCGTATGCGTCGTGCTGACCGGCAAACCTTGGGAGGATGCTAAAAACAGACATATTACGCTGGCCAAATCGGCTGAAAAGCCCTGGTATGTTTCCAGCTTCACCATATCCATGCCGACAGACTTTATAATACGCATACCTCCTATTGATGTGCCTAAGGCCATCACCACAGATATCAGGATAATTAGCCAGATTGGAATCGCAAACTCAGATACCGATGCTTGTCCCATTGCAAGAAAGATTCCAAGCAAAAAGACACCCATGAATTTTTGTCCATCCTGAGCACCGTGCATAAAGGCCATACCGGCGGCAGCAGACACCTGTGCATATTTAAATGGCGAATGGGTCTTTCTTCTGTTGACTCTTTTGAAAACAAATGTTACTAATTTTGCAACCAGCCAGCCTGAGCCGAACCCCAGTAAAAGAGAAAGCAACAGACCATAAATGACCTTCACCCATTCATTGGGATTGATTCCGGAAATTCCTCCCTGCAGCGCAATAGCAGCGCCGCTAATTCCTGCGATCAATGCATGGCTTTCGCTTGTGGGAATCCCGAACCACCATGCCGCCACTGCCCATATAACGATTGCAAACATAGCAGCACAGAGCGCTATAAGGGCATTGCCGGAATCTCCTCCGAAATCGACCATGTTATAAATGGTCTGGGCAACCTTGGAATTTATTGCTGTCATGACCAGTATACCCAGGAAGTTAAAAATGGCTGCCATAATAATAGCAGGCCGCGGAGCCATTGAACGAGTGGATATACAAGTGGCAATAGCATTTGGAGCATCGGTCCAGCCGTTAACCAAAACAACACTCATTGTCAATAAAACAGTAACCATTAAGACCGGATTAGCCAAAAGCTGTTCAATAAAATCTATAAATGTAATAGTCATTACTCATCATCTTTCTGTTATTTTCTTGTGCTACTACTATTCATCATAATTGCCAAATACGTTTCAAACGTTTTTAGCATACCATTTTTTTTTAGCACACGCAATAGAATGTGGAATAAGGACATTTAAAATCTCAAATCGCTTTCGCCCTCTCGTATTCTTTTTAGGTAATCTACCGCTCTTGCTCTTTGCTTTTCATTTGGGACTGTATGAATTTCTCTATCAATCATTTCTTGACCCATTTGCTGCAGTTCATCATCAGCATAGTCTCTCAGGTACTCCTCGAATGTGAGCAGCGCATTGGGAAGGCAGCAATTCTTTATTTGACCTGATTTGGCCAAGGGCATAAAACGATCCCCGGTTCTTCCCTCCCTGTAGCAGGCTGTACAGTAGCTCGGAATATAGCCATCGCTTACAAGCCCTTTGACTACATCTAAAGGCCTCCTGTGATCCGCCAGGTTGAACTGCGGTTTTTCTTCCACTCCACTTTCATCTACAGTTTTCCTTTTTGCATACCCTCCGACTCCGACAGAAGATCCTGCGCTCATCTGAGAAATACCAATTTCCAGCAGCTTGTTGCGGAATTCCACACTTTCGCGCGTTGATAAAATCATCCCGGTGTAAGGTACAGCCAGGCGTATTGTCGCAACTATCTTTTTGAAATCTCTGTCGTTCACCAGATAAGGGAAACTGCTATAGTCAACGCCCTCGGCAGGCAAAAGCCTTGGAAACGAAATAGTATGCGGTCCGACGCCTGTAACAGCTTCCAAATGTTCCGCATGCATCAATAGAGCAACAGTTTCGTAATGATGATCATACAAGCCAAACAAGGGGCCGATACCCACATCGTCTATTCCACCGCCAAGCATCGCCCTGTCCATAGCCTCGGTATGCCATTCGTAATTATGCTTTGGCCCCCGGTGCATCTGCAGATAGGTTGGCTTATGGTATGTTTCCTGGAAAAGTATATAGGTACCAATCTTGGCATCCTTAAGCCTTTTGTAATTTTCCGCTGTTGTTGCGGCAATATCTACATTTACTCTGCGGATTGCACCATTTTCAAATTTCTCATCATAAATTGTTTTTATGCATTCCAATATATACTCAATCGGACATTTTTCATCGTCCTCGCCGGCTTCCAGCAGCAGCCTCTTATGTCCCATGGCCTCCAGTGCCCTGACCTCCTCCCGCAGTTCATCCTGAGTGAGCTGGTGCCTGCCGATGTTATTAGAGCATTTGTAGCCGCAATATTTGCAATTATTCACGCAATAGCTGGATAAATAGAGGGGCGCAAATAATACAATCCTCTTGCCGTAAATCTCTTCCTTAATTTCTCTTGCTATTTTGTACATCCTCTCAAGTATTTCATCATCGTCAATCTCAAGCAAGGCCGCTGCCTCTCTATGGGTAAGGCCTTTATATTTTCTTGCCTTATCCAGAATTCTACCGATCTCATCTTTATCCTTAGAAAGCTTTTTTCCTTCGCTAATTGATTGCAGCACCTCTGCATCATCAATAAATTCATTTGAATCCATAGATTTTACGTTATACATTTTCTTCACCCTTCATTATGATTTTTATTTTACTTTTTAGTTTAGCTAAGATTTATTTTGTCAAGTATCCCTGACAAATAGGCAATTGCTACCCCGTAATTCGTCATAGGAACACTCTGTCCCGAAGCTCTTTCTACACGCGAAAGTACGTATTTGCGGTTAAACATGCACGCCCCGCAGTGAATAATCAAATTATAATTCCGTAAGTTCTCAGGGAAATCCGTTCCACTGACAATATCTATCCGAAGCTTCCCTCCAATTCTTTTCCTAAGGAGCGCCGGAATCTTCACCCTGCCAATATCCTCAGAAAGTGGTGCATGGGTACAAGCCTCTGCTATAAGCACTCTTGAATCTTCAGTAAGCATACTGATGGCGGCGGCACTCTGTGCAAAGTATTCCAAATCTCCCTTGTAACCTGCAAATAATACTGAAAAGGAAGTTAATCTACTTCCCTCAGGCTTTTTCTCATAGACCATTTTAAAAAACTGGGAGTCGGTAATAATAACTGCCGGCGGCGAGGACAATGCTTTTAATGCCTCATCAAGCTTGTCGGCGGTAACGCATAAAACGGCACACTTTCTATCCAGCAGTTCCCTGAGCGTCTGCACCTGTGGCAGAATCAGCCGTCCCTTGGGCGCTTGTATGTCCTGAGGCATAACAAGCATTACAGTATCCCCATCTTGAACAATCCCCCCAGTAATACTCCTTGTATCAAAGTCCTCGGGCAAATTCCGTATAAGGGCAGAATGTATTTGTTCGATTCCAATACTGTCCTTTGCACTGACTACAATAGGCTTTATGCCTATACTTTTGTCTATATAGTCAGATACGGCCTCCGCATTGTCTGCTATATCAGCTTTATTCAAAATAGGGATTACCGGGATGTTCTTCTTTTTAAGCTCCTCTATCCACTTCTTTTCCGGATCTATGCTCCCGGTTGGAGCATTACCACCGATTATATCTACGCTGAAAACAATCAATGCGATGTCTGTCTTCTCCGCGGCCTCTTTGGTTTTTTCAACCCTCAAACTCCCTATTTCCCCCGCATCGTCGAAGCCCGCCGTATCGATCAAAACGCAAGGTCCGATTGGGTGAATTTCCATGGATTTGTATACAGGATCTGCCGTAGTACCGGCATGCTCAGAAACAATGGCCGTATCATGCCCTGTGATTGCATTGATCAATGAAGACTTCCCGCTGTT
>CAYOKA010000163.1:0-4453 GCA_964404395.1 uncultured Oscillospiraceae bacterium
CAGCCCGCTCCATTCCCCGTAATTGAAGCGGAAGTAAATTTTTAGCCGAACCTTATACGAGGGCAACTGATTCGTAATCCTTAAATCATTATCCAGTACTTCTAGTTTAGTACCTTGCTGCCTGTACTGCTGGAATAGTCAGTTGCTTATCAGGTCCGCAGGGCGGAATCGTTCTCCGCTCCGGCGGGCTTTATGAACTGGTTATCCTGTTTTCATGTACTCAAAGCAATGTGCGCTCACATTACTTTGAATAAAACTCGACAATAAGATGTTCACTGATTGGCAGATCAATCTCTTCTCTTGCCGGCATTGATACTACCTTGCCTACAAGGTTCTCGGCATCGAATTCAAGCCATGAGGGAACTACCTTACTGCCTGCTATTTCAACAATGGATTTTAGCTTTTCAGAACTCTTAAACTTATCCTTTACTGCGATAACATCGCCGGGCTCTAAAAGAATAGAAGGGATATTAGCATTTCTGCCATTCAAAGTAAAATGTCCATGTCTGACAAGCTGCCTGGCCTCGGGCCTCGACGTTGCAAGTCCGAGCCTGTAAACCACATTATCTATTCTGCTCTCAAGAATCTTCAAAAGGTTTTCACCGGTAACGCCCTTTCTCTTTACCGCTAACCCAAAATAACCTCTAAACTGGCTTTCAAGTATTCCATAGAACCTTCTTGCCTTTTGCTTCTCACGAAGCTGTATACCATATTCAGATACCTTTTTTCTCTGCTGTCCATGCTGTCCCGGAGCATATGCCCTTTTTGACACGGAGCACTTGTTAGTATAGCATCTTTCACCTTTCAAAAACAGCTTTTCGCCTTCTCTTCGGCAAAGCCTGCAAGATGCATCTGTATATCTTGCCATCTATTCAAACACCTCCATATTACACTCTTCTTCTTTTAGGCGGCCTACATCCGTTATGCGGAATAGGCGTAACATCCTTGATAAGGCTTACATCCAGTCCTGCAGCCTGCAAAGCTCTGATTGCAGCTTCTCTGCCGGCTCCCGGCCCCTTTACATAAACCTCTACAGTCTTAAGGCCATGCTCCATAGCAGCCTTTGATGCGGTTTCAGCAGCCATCTGCGCAGCAAACGGAGTGCTCTTCTTTGAGCCTCTAAAGCCTAGTTCTCCTGCACTTGCCCACGACAGCGCATTTCCCGCAGTATCGGTAATTGTAACTATTGTATTATTAAACGTAGAGCGAATATGTGCCGCACCGCGCTCAATATTTTTTCGTTCTCTTCTCTTTCTGCTGGTTCTTCTTGCACCGGTAGTTTTTGATGCCATACGATCGCTAACCTCCTTTATACCGTTCTCTTTCTCTGTATACCGACAGTTCTCTTAGGACCTTTTCTTGTCCGTGCATTGGTCTTGGTTCTCTGGCCTCTGACCGGCAAACCCTGCCTATGCCTTCTGCCTCTGTAACAGCCTATTTCAATTAACCTCTTAATATTGAGAGATGTCTCTCTTCTGAGGTCACCTTCTACACTATATTCCTTGTCTATAACTTCTCTTAGCCTGCTTACTTCATCATCTGTCAGATCCCTGACCCTTGTGTCGGGGTTAATAGCAGTTTTTTTCAAAATTTCATTTGACTTGCTTCTACCCAAACCAAAGATGTAAGTTAAACCAATTTCTACCCGTTTTTCTCTGGGCAGGTCTACTCCGGCAATACGCGCCATCTTGTCAAACACCTCCAAATTAATTCCTAACCAATAAACAACATTCACTGGCCAACCTTATTAAAACTTAAGTCTCTCATTCCCTTTATAATCAACACCCCGGATCACGTTTAGGTAACCCCGCACATGCAGCCGCTCCAAGGTGATCAATTCAACACCGGAAAGCATAATTGATAATTGCTTACAAGCCAAGCCAAAATTATATCACAATTTCCTACGCAAAACAAGCCGATTTGTAAGTATACCAATTATCAATCTTGCTATCTTTTTCATCCTTGCTTTTGCTTGTGTCTTGGGTTTACGCAAATAACCATCACTTTGCCTTTTCTTCTTATGATCTTGCACTTCTCGCACAATGCTTTTACAGATGGTTTTACCCTCATAACAAACCCTCCTATCGTTTTAATCATTCATGTGTTTTACCCGTTACTACTTTGCTCTCCATGTTATTCTTCCACGGGTCAAATCGTATGGTGACAATTCAAGAGTCACCTTGTCACCCGGCAAAATCCTAATGAAATTCATTCTTAGCTTGCCTGATATATGTGCAAGCACCTTATGCCCGTTTTCAAGTTCCACCTGAAACATCGCATTTGGCAATGCTTCGACTATTCTACCTTCCACTTCGATTACATCATCCTTCGACAAACCTCAAAACCTCCTTTTCAACTATCCAGGCCCTGCAAGAGCTTTTCTTATTTCCGCATTTGTTATCTTTGCGTTGCTCTTTAGCTTTTCCTCAAGACTTCCTGCCTTCTCATCTGTCATATTCAAGTGCTTGATTTTCTTCTTTTTGGGCTTCTCCAGCTTTCTAAGGTCCCCATCGGATATTTCCACAAAAGAATCATCAATTACCCTTATTATTACAAATCTCCTTCCGGCATCTCTTCCAGCCCGTGAAACAACTATCTGGCCTAAAGCTACTTTCAAAAGATCTCACCCCTGAGCTTCGTCATTATTAATGGTTCATCCTCAGTCACCACAATTGTGTTTTCATAATGCGCGGATAATTTCCCATCAGCAGTTACCACGGTCCATTTATCATCGAGTATTCTAATATCACAAACTCCCTGATTTATCATTGGTTCGATTGCTAAGGTCATTCCCGGCTCAAGTCTTGGTCCCCTCTGACGGGTAACGTAGTTTGGTATCTGAGGGGTCTCCCACAATTGTCTGCCTATTCCGTGTCCCACGTACTCCCGGACAACCGAGAATCCGTTCTTTTCTGCATATTGCTGCACGGCTCTTGAAATATCCACTATGCGGTTTCCTTTTACAGCAGCTTTCATTCCCTCAAAAAAGCTTTGCTTTGTCACCTGTATAAGTCTCAGTGCCTCTTCTGATACATCCCCTACCGGGAAAGTCCTTGCTGCATCGCTGCAAAGCCCCTCATAGCTGACTCCCATATCGACACTTATAATATCTCCATCTTTTAACTGCCTTAAACCCGGTATCCCGTGTATAATCTCCTCATTCACAGACACACATATCGTTCCCGGAAAATCCGGACCACCACTGAACGAACACTCCACTCCTTTGAAAAGTGGTATTGCTCCTTGGCTAAGAACATACTTCTCAGCTATCAGGTCAAGCTCTCTTGTGGTCACTCCCGGTTTAGTCGCCTCTTCTACAAGCTTAAGAGCAGTTGCCGTTATTTCTCCCGCCTTTTCCATCACTTCCAGTTCAGATCTTGATTTAATTGTAATCATTCAACAATCCCCAATGCATCATAAACCGCAGTCGTAGTATCCTCAATTCGATACTCTCCGGTAACATTGACCAGTATGCCCTTCTTTTCATAAAAGCCTATCAAAGGCTCGGTCTGGTCATGATAAGTTTTCAGTCTGTTAATGACTGTCTCTTCACTATCATCTTCCCTTTGAATCAACTTGGCGCCACAGCTATCGCATATACCCTCCTGTATAGGTGCACAGCTATCTATGTGATAACCCGCATTACACTCCGGGCAGATCCTTCTGCCGGAAAGCCTTCGTATAATAACATCATCTGTGACAACAATATTCAATACATGGTCAATCCTTGTTCCCATCTTGTCTAGAATAGTATCCAAGCCTTCAGCCTGAGGCATCGTTCGTGGAAACCCATCCAGTATGAAGCCATCACTACAATCCTTCTGACAAAGCCTATCCTTAACAACCTCTATGGTAACTTCGTCCGGCACAAGATCTCCATTGTCAATGATCTGCTTTACTTTCTTTCCCAAAGGCGTCCCTGCCTTAATATTACTTCTAAATATATCACCGGTAGATATGTGAGGAATCTTCAGCGTAGCTGAAAGATTTACAGCCTGCGTACCTTTCCCCGCACCCGGCGCACCTAATATAACTATTTTCATTACGCTCTCCTAACTGGTAATAACAACCATGACCTGTAGAAGTCTACTGCCAAAGCCAGTTGCATTCAATCCTACTCCAAAAATCCCTTATAGTGTCTCATCAGCATCTGCGACTCAATAGCTTTTACAGTGTCAAGAGCTACACCAACAAGAATCAATAACGCTGTGCCTCCAAACCAAATTCCCGGTATTTTAGTGATGTTACCAAGGATAATCGGTGCTACTGTTATTATCGCAAGGAAAAATCCTCCAAACCACGTAATTCTGTTAAGGACTTTTGTAATATAGTCCGACGTTGCTTTCCCGGGTCTGTATCCCGGCACGAATCCGCCGTTTTTCTTCATATTGTTTGCAATCTCCACCGGATTGAACTGCATAACCGAATAGAAAAATGTGAAGAATAGAATCAA
>CAYOKA010000164.1:0-4439 GCA_964404395.1 uncultured Oscillospiraceae bacterium
TGTGTCCGACACAGTAAAAACGTCCCACTGTGTCATATGCCCAGCAGGCTGAAGTGCATGTAATCCTTTCCATTAGGCCAGTTCATATCGGGGCTCCATTTCCAGCCGTACTTGTTGAAGGCTCGGACCACATCGCCATCGGCTTTTATTGAGTAGGGGTTGGACCCGGGCTTCCAAAAGGAGCCGGCCGCAATCTTACCACTTCGGAGAATAAAATAGTTTTCCGTTGGATTTATATCGATGGCTGTGCCGTTGGAATGCTGAGAGTTGCCGTCTCTGTAGGAATAGCAGGAAACGACCTTAATGGGGAACTTCTCATCGCCCTTGTAGATCTCCTCGAATATTTTTTTCACATCCTCGGCGTAATTCCTGTTGACTGTAAGCGTTCGAGTAGCGGAAATCTTATCTCCCGATTCAGACAGATCCCAGACTCTGATTGTTATTTTCTCCATGTTCCGGTCTGCGTCGCCTCTGCTGGCAAACTGACTCCTGTCCCGGTTACCCGTTATCCTTTCATTTTCATTAGTCCATGGTTCTTCTATAGGAAGCTCCTCGGGAAGCTCCTTCTTTTCAAATATAAAGGGTACCTCCGATGCGTTAAGGAAGGCTTCATCACAGAAAGCCAGCGTGTTCAGCGATAATGCAGCAGCCTGCTCGCGGGTGATTTTTCCTCTTGGGTCCAGCTTGTTGTTGCCGATACCTGCGATTATTCCAAGGGAATAAAGGTCTGCCATATATATTTTTGCCCAATCGGATACCTGATCAGAGTCGGAGGAATACTCATTGAGCAGCCAATCGGCCTGTTCTTCGTCCATAGGCAATTTATAAGCCACAATGCCTTCCGGCGTTGTATAGATGGAATCTTCCTTCTCCTCAAAAAGAATACGAACCTTTGAGAGCGCGGTCGCAGCCATTTCTCTGGTGAGAGGCAGCTCGGGACTAAATATGCCTTTTGCGGTCCCATTAGTCAGGCCAAGCATGTAGGCCTGTTCAATGATTGCCTCTGTCGTATCAGTAAAGGGATGAGCTTCAGGTGGTTCCGGTATGTCGGCTCCATACAGGCTGCAGGTGTTAATAACAAGCTCAAAAAAATCCCTGCGTGTGATGCCTGCAGTGAATGGCTTGGCCTCGAAGTTTTCAGGCACTATACCGGCAATCTTACAGGCTTCCATTTTTTCAACTGCCCAGGAGCTGGGCTGGTGGCTTGTGTCTGCCAGTGCCGCCTGTGGCATTATGGCTGTTGCCAGCATGATTATCAATAATAATAGAATCAACTTATATAATTTCTGTCTTATTTTCATAAATCCCCCTGGAGCATATTGTGCTTTTGTTGTTTACATAATGATTATTCTATATAAAGTTCGATAAGCGTAGCTATATTTTTGGTGTAAAAGGCTTGGCAATATCTACCGCTGAATTAATGACACTGATGCCATCATATTTTTTCCTACAGCAAAAACAAATCGCTGCCCTGATTCATATAGTATAGCATGGTATAAAGATACGGACGGAGGATTGATTCGTTGGGTGCACTTGTTCAGGTACATAATCTCAGCATGAAGTATCATTCTATAAATAGCGAAATTGCAGCTCTTGAAAACATCGACCTGTCGGTGGAGGAAGGGGAATTTGTAAGTATCGTCGGTCCGAGCGGGTGCGGCAAATCGACTCTTCTATCCCTGATGGCAGGACTAATGGCGCCAACCGAAGGGGAAATAATCATTGAGGGGAAAGAGGTTACCGGTTCATCAAATCAGGTAGGTTATATGCTCCAAAGGGATTATTTATTCGAATGGAGGACCATCCTGGAAAACGTTGTGCTGGGGCTGGAAATCACACACACGCTAACTCCCAAGACGAAGGCCTCTGTTACAAGGCTGCTTGACACGTATGGGCTGGCGGAATTCAAGGACAAATATCCAAATCAGCTGTCGGGAGGGATGAGGCAGCGAGCAGCCCTGATAAGGACCCTTGCCACCGATCCCAATATTTTACTGCTGGATGAAGCATTCTCTTCGCTGGATTATCAGACCCGCCTGGCGGTGGCGGAGGACATTTACATGATAATTAAAAGAGAAAATAAGACAGCCGTATTGGTAACTCACGATATTGCCGAGAGCATCAGCATGGCTGATAGGGTGGTAGTGCTGACAAAGAGGCCTGGGATGATAAAAAGTGTGTATAACATTAACTTGAGCTGTGAAAACAGGACTCCTATGAACTCCAGAGAAGCGCCTGAATTCAGGCATTATTTCAATCAAATATGGAAGGATCTTGATGTACATGTTTGACAAAAATAACAACAGCTCAAAAGAGCACAGGGAGTTTTTAAGAAAGGTCAGACAAGAGAAGATATTAATTTTATCTGCCCGGATTTTCATCCTTGTTGCATTTTTCTTTCTATGGGAGGCCATGGCTGAGCTAAAACTGATAGATTCCTTTATCACCAGCCAGCCCTCCAGAATCGCCAAAACGATAGTGAGCCTGTACAGGGAGGGAACTCTGTTTTACCATACGGGCGTTACATGCTTCGAAACGGTGGTGGGGTTTTTGCTGGGTACTATTATCGGTACGGCAGCTGCTGTCATTTTGTGGTGGTCCAGCCTTTTAGCCAGAGTGCTGGAGCCTTATCTTGTTGTACTGAGCAGCCTTCCCAAAATTGCCCTTGGCCCTATTTTTATTGTGTGGATCGGCGCAGGGACTGCTTCAATAATTATGATTGCACTGACCGTATCGTTGATTGTTACCATTCTTGAGGTGTTGAATGGGTTTTTGTCGGTGGATCAGGACAAAATCAAGCTGGTGAAGACCTTTGGTGCAAACCGCCTTCAGGTGTTTACAAAGGTAGTTATGCCATCCAATGTACCGGTTATTATCAATTCCTTGAAGGTTAATATTGGACTTTCCTGGGTGGGTGTCATTGTGGGTGAATTCCTGGTATCCAGAGCTGGTCTGGGCTATCTCATCGTATATGGCGGTCAGGTATTTCAACTGGATCTTGTCATGACAACGGTATTGATCCTGTCAGTGGCTGCAGCACTGATGTATCAGGGGGTGGTCTACCTGGAAAAGCTGCTGATGAAAAATGAGAGATATACTTCCGGTTAAATAGGTCATAAATGAATTCTTATATCAGGCTTTTGCGATGTAACTTTAATGTAAATTAGCTAGCGGAACGTAAAACATGATATATCGCAGAATGCCCTATATGCATCATGTCGCAAGGGAAGACATGATAAAAATCAGTTTGGAAGGGGTAAGGTAATGAAAAAATTAAAGCTGCTTATAGTTGTCGTTTTACTTATAAGTTTGTCTATGGTTTTCGCAGCATGTGGGGAGAAGGAAATGATAAAGGTCAAATTGAGCGAGGTGACGCATTCGATTTTTTATGCTCCTCAGTATGCCGCAATCAATCTTGGATATTTTGAGGATGAGGGACTTTCCATAGAGCTGATCAACGGGCAGGGAGCCGACAAGGTAATGACAGCGGTCCTGTCCGGGCAGGCGGATATTGGATTTTCGGGTCCTGAGGCTGCTATCTATGTGTACAACGAGGGTAGAGAGGATTATGCGGTCGTATTTGCACAGCTCACAAAAAGGGATGGCTCCTTTCTGGTGGGGAGAGAGCCCGAGCCTGATTTTGAATGGAGCAATGTTAAGGGGAAAAATATTATTGGAGGAAGAAAAGGCGGCGTCCCGGAAATGACGCTGGAATATGTACTCAAAAAGAATGGGGTAATACCCGGGCAGGATGTTGACATTGATACAAGCGTTCAGTTTGCCCTTATGGGCGGAGCCTTTACAGGGGGAAGCGGAGACTATGTAACGCTCTTCGAGCCTGTGGCGTCATTGCTTGAGAGGGAAGGCAGAGGCTACATAGTTGCATCGGTGGGAAAGGATAGCGGGGAGATTCCCTATACCGCATATTATGCGAATAAAAGCTACATAAAGAAGAACCCGCAAATTATACAAAAGTTCACCAATGCCATTTATCACGGGCAGATTTGGGTGGATACCCATTCGCCGGAAGAGGTGGCGGAGGTAATCAAGGATTCCTTCCCCGACTCTGACATAGAGTTGCTGACCGTGGTGGCAAAGCGCTACAAGGAGCAGGATGCCTGGTGCCTTGATCCAATAATGAAAAAGGAAGCGTTGGGATTGCTGCAGGAGGTCATGAAGTCAGCGGGAGAGCTTAAACAGGAGGCCTCTTACGAGGATATTGTTGATAACACCTACGCCAAAAAGGCCATGGAAAAGATAAGTAAATAGGTACAATAATTCCGGATGAAGACAGGCCATAGGGGTGGCATCTTCTAAATAATAGTCATAATATGATGCTAAATAGCAAAGTTAGCCGGCTGAGAAGTGAACCTTTTTATATTCGCTGGGCGGCAGCCCCTTAACTTTTTTGAATACCTTTGAAAAAAGCAGAGGATCCT
>CAYOKA010000165.1:0-4385 GCA_964404395.1 uncultured Oscillospiraceae bacterium
TGGAGATGCTTATGAGAAATTTGAATCTGATAGAGATTTTGTGAACTCTGTGTCAGTGAGTATGATGCAGTAGAAACATTCTCCATTACTTAATACGTATTTGATCTCTTGAGCCCAAAAGGTGACCGAGCATGTTGAGGATTTTTGTCGAATTTTCAACTAATTAACCATTGCATTTGTTTGTAGCGTTACATATAATATAATTAGATTATTTTGGAAATTGAGGGTACTGGAAGTGATAGCATACATAACCATAGATGTTACATAAAACAAGGGTTGGCAAACCAGAATGTGCATGTTTTATTATAAAAGCAGACAAAGAGCGTTTAGACCGTTACTGCACGAACAGTAGCTTTTACTACAATAGGCGGGTGATAAAGAGATAACTGAAATAAATACTAAGGGGAAGTTTGGGTATGAGTAATCCAGTCTATAAAAACATAAATATTACCAACCTTTTACTTTATCTCAGTAATCCACGGTTTAATCCTGTGGAGCATCAAACAGGAGCTGTTGATGCTATTGTTCGTGATCAACCGGATAAATTGACTGCTCTGGCGAGACACATTGCGTTATATGGACTAAATCCAAGTGATATTGTTCTTGTAAAACCTTATAACAATCAGTGGGTGGTACGAGAGGGAAACAGGCGAATAGCAGCATTAAAGCTGATAAATGAGCCGGATTTAATCCCGTCTGATTTTTCTAAACTGAAAAAGGAATTCCAGCAAATAAGTTTATCTTTTGACAAGAATTTATTAAAGAATATTCAGTGCGTTGTCCTCAATGATGAAGATGAGATTAATGAATGGGTTCGATTGAAGCATACAGGTGAGAATGAAGGCGTTGGTACTGTGAGTTGGAATGGACAACAGACTAGCCGTTTTCGTGTAATCGCTGAACAAAAACCAGATATGAGGCTGACATTTCTAGATGGACTGAGGCTCATGGATGATATTCCTCAGCCTATAAAAGATGGATTAGGAAATATTAAGAAAACTAACTTTGATCGCCTTATAGGAGATCCTAATATTCGTGAAGTTATGGGTATTGAGATTATTGACAACGAGCTTCAATTAAAAAAAGGTATTAGTCCTTTTTTGTTAATGGTGCTTAACGATTTGATTTACGAAGACCTAAGTGTTGGCGATATATATCATAAAAAAGATCGTATCAGATACATAGAATCTTTGAAAGAGCGGTTCGCACAAGGGAATATAAAAATATCTGATGATATTATCTCTATAGATAGTAGCACCGCGCGAGAATATTTTGGTCAAGATAAAGGACACGATTCTTTTGATCCATCTGATTGCTCTTACTCTAAAAACACAAATAGCAAGCAGCAGTCTTCATTTGCTAGTCAAGGAGCATCTAATATAAACAATAACCAGAGAAGAGGATATAGTTATCATATAAACCGAAAGGCTTTGGTTCCTCCACCCCATAAATTGACTATCACACATGCGAGAATATTAAAGATTTTTAATGAGTTAAAGAAACTTGAAGTGGAGGACTACCCAAATGCTGTGTCGGTGCTTTTTAGAGTGTTTATAGAACTAAGTGTAGACTGTTTTATTACAAATAAAGGTCTAATCAGTTCAAAATTAAATGTGGACAGTGGTCTAGCGTATAAAATAAAAGCTGCTGCGGGTTATTTTGAAACAAACAAGATTATGACAAAGCATGAACTTAGAGCGATTCGCCAGATGACTGCGAGTGAAAACCAAACCCATTCTATAAGAACATTTCACTCATATGTACACAATAAAGACGTGACCCCATCTTCGGCGGATATGCAATCTGCCTGGGATGATATATGGCCATTTATAGAGCAGCTTTGGAGGTGATTTGCAGTGCGATTTGCTTCGCCATTGCGCTATCCGGGAGGAAAACGCAAATTAGCAGAATTTGTGAGAGATGCAGTTATTAAAAATGATATACAGGGTGGAACATATGTAGAACCTTTTGTAGGGGGCGCAAGTGTGGCGCTCTATTTGTTGTTTAGTGAGACTGTAAACCAAGTCATAATAAATGACATTGATAGATCAATCTATGCATTTTGGTATTGTGTTTTAAACAACACAAAAGAATTGTGCAGTAGAATTGAACAAACAGCCATAACTATGCCCGAGTGGAAAAAGCAAAAAGCTGTTCAGCAAGAAAAGGATCAAGCAGAACTTTCAGATCTGGCCTTTTCTACCTTTTTCTTGAACAGAACGAATAGATCAGGAATTATTAAAGGTGGGGTTATTGGAGGCAAAGACCAAGCTGGCGAATGGAAGATGGATGTGAGGTTTAATAAGGGCAATCTAATTAAAAGAATCGAAAAAATTGCATTGTATCGTGATAGAATTTCGCTTCACTGCTCGGATTCAATTGCTTTTGTTGATAAGATTTCGCTTGATATAGATGACCATACATTAATATATTTTGACCCGCCATATTACAATCAAGGTTCAGCCTTATATGTAAATCATTATACGCATGAAAATCATGTAGAATTATCTCGATATATCCAAAGTTTAAACTGTAAATGGATGTTGACATATGATTATACTCCGAAAATTATTGAGATGTACCGTAATGTTGAAAAGAGATTGTTAACATTAAGCTACACTGCGTCTCGGAAGACAAAAGGCAGTGAAATGCTAGCATTTAGTAATAATTTTATTATTCCGGAAGGCAAATATTCCGCTATTACAATAGAATAAAAATATAGCAAGGGGCTGTAATGCAAATGATTAAATCAATATATGTAAAACAGTTTAGGGCAATGAAAGAATTGCATATCCCCTTAGGACGAAAAATTACTGTCATTGCTGGTCAAAATGCTACATGCAAATCTACTTTATTAGGAATGATAGGACAACCATTCGGTTTGAAAAATGAGAGAACTATATTTGGCAAGTTGTTTTCAACTAAATTCTCCGATATTTTTAAGTTTTCGGAAAAGTATGACTTACCAGGAAAGCATGAGTATCAAATTGAGTTTTATGACTCAAGTCTTTTCGGTAAAAATCTTGAATATATAAAATCCTATAAGCGTGCGCCGAAAGACAAGTCTCATATTCGCTTGGTAGTAGGAAAAACAAGGGGGAAAGGTGAAGGTAATTTAGATTATCCGGACTTAAGCGCACCTATCCAATCGGGGAATTGGGTGAAATTACCGAGTCAAAACCTACTATCACCGAGCCAGAAATCGGTCTGTTTAACAAGTGGTACAAAGAGATATTTTTTCCGCAGGAAAAAATATCTCCGATACAGATTACTTCTAAACAACAAAAAGATACATTAGCAGTGAAATCAGATAAATATGATTATTTTGCAAACTCTGCCGGTCAAGATAATATTGGTCAAATCTTGGGTGCTATCATATCCTTTGCCCGCCTAAAGACAAAACTTGGTGAGGAATACAAAGGTGGAATTCTATTAATTGATGAATTTGACGCAACTTTATTTCCCGCAGCACAGACGAATTTGGTAGACTTGTTTTATAAGCTTGCAGGCAAGTATAATCTCCAATTTGTATTTACGACGCACTCTTTAGATACTTTAGAACATATTATTGATAAAAGGCAGCATAATAATAGTGATACAGAGGTGCTGTATTTTACCAATGTATACGGAAAGCTAGATTTAATAGTAGCGCCTCAAATGCAACGCATTAGGAGCGATTTGAATATGGCTACTATTTCACCTTCACCACTTCGAAAAATAAACCTGTATTGTGAAGATGCAGAAGCCTCTTTGTTTATAAAGAGAATACTAGGGCCTCAAATAACAAAACACCTTAATTTTTGTGATGCGACATTTGGTGGAGATTTCTTAAGAACTCTTGCAGAAAAGGATATACCGGAGTTCAATAATAGTATTATCGTCTTGGATGGTGATAAGAAACCTTCAAAAGCATCACGCAATGTTGTATGTTTGCCTGGTAATGCCAGCCCTGAGAATGTTTTTCGTCAAGCACTAGAATATATGCCTCCCAATCATGATTTTTGGCAAAATGATTTCAGCTATACAAAGCAGGTTTTCGAAAGAGAATTATCCAGACAGACAAGTGGACGTTATGATGATAGGATTAAAATGAAGGCTTGGTTTAATAATCAGAAGAAGTTTTGGGGACGAGGGGCAAACAATATTTTTAAGTGCTGGTTGACATATTACCCTGAGCAGGCAGAAGATTTTCGTATGCAATTTGTTCGAGCATACAATGGGATAGCGAAAAGAAAGTCCATACCTACCATCTGAATGATGTTTTATCATTTGTGCCATCTATCCTCAGCCAAGAGAAAAGAAACATCTCTGATTCAATAACAATGTCGATTTTTGTTTGTAAAAACTTTCGCATTTGGTATAATTGACATAATACAGGTTTGTAG
>CAYOKA010000166.1:0-4363 GCA_964404395.1 uncultured Oscillospiraceae bacterium
AGTGCCGACACACTCATAGCCCAATAACGTTGGCTGAACGTCGAAGGTTAATCGGATCGAAGACCCTTTCGCCCCGCCCTCAGAGGCCCATTTGTCTGCTCCTGTCCGCCGGGATCCCACCACACCCGACTCTCTTGGCGACCGGTTCCACAGTTTTACTCCCTCTTCAACAGTTTAAAAGAATAATATCACAATCCGGAGAGAAGTGTCAATATATTTTTTCTGCATAAATAAAATTGCAAAAATCGGCATAGCCACCTATTTCCTTTTCTGAATAGAAAAATAGTCCGATTCGGTATCCAATAAAAAGGTCCAGCGTGTATTTCATTTGCAGCTCACATCCGATCTTGCACCAACGAATGCCATCTTCGGAATATAAGAATGTGGCCAGGTCTTTGCCATCTTCAAAATCAAATGCTATTTTTAAAAAAATCCTGCTGCCGCCGAATGGGACAGATTCATCCTCCATCTGCTGTCCTTTGCCTCCCCTTTTGCAGGTCAGGATTCTTTTCTCGCCATGCTCATCGGACTTAATGCCCAGCGTGCCATAGCTGCCCTGAAATGCAACAAGTCCTGCATAATCTCCCGCTTTCATACCGTTTGTTTCAAGCTGTACAGTAAAAACACAGCTTGGTCCGCTTGTTCTTTGGGTTAATGTGTTTCTGGCTCTTAAAATATCTCCTGCAAGGTTTTCGGTCCGCAGCCGCAAATAACCGGGACGCTCTGTGAAGGACCAGCATTCGTCAATTGGGTTGTGATTCCATTGCCACTGAAGACCTAAAACATTATCCGAATGGTTGAAAGCATCGCTTATTATCAGCGGCTTGGCCGTATACTCATTAAACGGGACTTCAAAGCCCTCAGGTACTGCTCCTTCAATACCAAGCACAGGCCAGTTGTTTTCCCAGGAAACCGGAATCAGGTAGGGTATTCTGCCAACAGCTCCATGATCCTGGAACAAAATAGCATACCAGGCTCCATCCCGGGTATCTATCAGAGCTCCCTGGGCAATACCCATGTTGTGAAATCCCATATCGTCATCAAGCAGGACCCTTCGTTCATAATCCCCTAAAAGCTCTTTGGAACGATAGCAGACAACACGCCTTCTTTCGTTACCATCGCTAGGCCAATCAATGAAAATCAGATAATAATATCCATTTACTTTATATGCGCGACAGCCTTCGCAACGCAGGCGCATGTTATCAGAGGGTGTTTTGAACAGGAGCTGATCAATGCCTCCTTTTTTCATGCCGGACAAATCCTCCGCCAGTTCAACAATTCTAATATCACCATTGCCGTATATCAGGTAGGAGCGCTTATCATCAAATAAAAAAGACATGTCATGGTAAACATCATTTAGCTCATACCTGTCCCAAGCGCTTTTTTCTATATCATTGGTATAGTAGATATATGTCTTGTGCATATCATGGCAAACAAAGCATGCATAGAACATTCCGCGGTAGTATTTTAGGCTGCTGGCCCATTGACCCTTGCCATACGCGTTTTTACCATCCCTCAACTGATAGATGTCGTTATTTTCAATCCTGTCAAATACATATGAAACAATTTCCCAGTGAAACAAATCCTTCGATTTCAGTATTGGGGCTCCCGGTATAAGGAACATCGTAGTTGAAACCATATAGTAGGTATCATCAACACGTAACACATCAGGATCCGGAAAATCCGCAAAAATGATTGGGTTTTTAATTATCATAATTATTCTTCCTTATCGTCACAATTAATCCGCCTTTTTCTCTTCTTAGTACAATACCCTTTATTATACCACTTACTAGCATCTTGGGATTATCGTTCTTATTTCTTTCTGAAAATAATACCGTTGATGTATTGCAATAAAGCTGATAGAATATGGGTACTGCAGAATTGCAGCAATATGGAAGTAAACCTTAAATCATTCAAGGGTGATGG
The DNA here is from genome assembly GCA_964404395.1 of uncultured Oscillospiraceae bacterium. Classification (GTDB taxonomy): domain Bacteria; phylum Bacillota; class Clostridia; order Acetivibrionales; family DTU013; genus JAAYBT01. The sequence continues at coordinate 1,927 of CAYOKA010000166.1, forward strand.
AGAAGATTGTGAAAAACCGGACTAATGAGGAAGACTTTTTTGAGTTGTTTAGGAAGCTATTGGAGGAAAATCGCATTATTGAAAAAATCAGAACGTCCAGATTTTATAGAACGCTCTCTGGCTTTATTTCAGATTATTGGCTTTTATGCTTTTTCATATTACTGATTACCTATCTGGAACTCCTATATCGACTGTATATTTTCGGAAACCTGAATTTTGATTATTTTTTTGCTTTTGCCTTTGCATTATCCGGTGGCACGGCATTGTACATTTTTGTCGGTCTGTTTCCTGCCGGAATGACACGAACTGCCAGCTCAGTTATAACTTTTTTAGCAGGTTTGGTCTATGGTGTTCAGCTCGTTTATTACCGTATTTTCCAAACACCTCTTTCACTGATTTCTGTGACCGGCGCCGGAGACGCTTTGAAATTTGTTGACATAATTCTTGAAGCAATCTGGAGAAACATTATAGTGGTACTCCTGCTCTTTGTGCCATTCATACTAATACTTATATTTAGGAAAGCGCTGGTATTTACGAAAAGAAGCTTTATTGAGTGGAGCTATATTCTGTTGTTCTGTGTTATAAGCTTTTCCTCTGCAATTGTTTGTGTTGCTTCGACAGGGGATGAACCGGTATCGCAGTATAATTTATACTTTCATGAAACATCACCGGAGCTTTCTATAAATAAGCTGGGCGTGTTGACAACGATGCGCCTGGATCTTGAGCAGCTTGTTTTTGGAGAAGTAAAGAGCGAGATTGAGGACAGGCTGATGGATATCGGCTGTGAGAATACGCCGGGCTTTCCCGAAGGAGACGGGCAGCCGGATAATAATGCTTCCTCAGAACAGGGCGGCTCTATGGGATCGAATGAACCCGGAACGTCGATAATTCCCCCGGGTGATGAGGATGGATCAGGTGAGGTAACAGACGGTGATGAGCCTCGAGAGCCGGCTGCTCCGTTGAAACCGTACAATGTGATGGACATCGATTTTGAAGCACTTATGGCCGGTGGTGAAAGCGATCCCCTTTACACGATGCACGAATATTTTTCTTCGGTTGAGCCTACAGCTACAAATCAGTATACAGGCATCTTCGAAGGCTGTAATCTGGTCATGTTAACTGCTGAAGGTTTTTCGCCCTATGTAGTAAGCCCTGAATTAACACCAACGTTGTATAAAATGACCAATGAAGGCTTTGTGTTCAATAATTTCTATAATCCGGTCTGGTGGGTTAGCACCTCGGATGGGGAATATGTCGCCTGTACAGGGCTGATACCAAAGGGTGGTGTCTGGAGCTTCTATAAATCCGCTGAAAATTACATGCCTTTTGTCATGGGAAATCAGCTAAAGAGGCTTGGTTATATAACAAAGGCATACCACAATCACACATACAGCTATTACAGAAGGGATCTTTCCCATCCCAACATGGGCTATGACTATAAGGGTGTAGGCAATGGGCTTGTAGTAAAGGAAACCTGGCCGGCGTCGGATTTGGAGATGATTGAGGTAACTGCTGATGAATACATTGGGCAGCAGCCGTTCCATGCATACTATATGACGGTTAGCGGTCACATGAACTATAATTTTGGCGGAAATCATATGGCGAAGAAGAATAGAGAATATGTTGAAGACCTGCCCTATTCAACTACTTCAAAGGCATATATTGCCTGCAATCTTGAGTTGGAGTTTGCTCTAAGCTCATTGATGGAAAAGCTGGAGGAAGCGGGGGTAGCTGAAAACACTGTTATCGTACTCAGCGCAGATCATTATCCCTATGGGCTTGAAAAGAAATATCTGGATGAGCTTGCCGGTCATGTGGTCGAAAAGAACTTCGAATTGTATAAAAGCACATTGATTATATATAAAAAGGGCATGGAGCCAATAATTGTGGACAAAACATGCGCCAGCCTGGATATTATCCCAACAGTGTCAAACTTGTTCGGCCTCGATTATGATTCGAGGCTGTTGATGGGTAGTGATATTCTTTCGGATTCGCCTGCACTGACCATTTTTTCAAATCGAAGCTGGATTACGGACAGGGCAAGGTACAATTCAACCAGCGGCAAGGTCACCTTTATGGATGGCACCAAGCAGGACAAGGAATACGTTAGTCTTGTGAACAAAATAGTTGCGGACAAGTTTAAGTATTCCCAGAGAATCCTTGAGACGGATTACTATGCCAGGGTAGGATTGCCCAGGTAGGGTAGGGTTACGAAGGTAAGGGCATTGACAGATTATATACTGTAACCATGGCTATATAGTATTGCTGAATAAGTTAATAAAAGGCGGCAATCAGGGTGCCGTTGCTATTCAATTATATACTTTGTGCAGCACCCTAATTTTTGCCGGCGCTATCCGTTATGTTTGACTTGTTTTGTGTGTTTTTCCTTCCCGGGAAGGGAAGCTTGGAAAAGAGCATTTGTCTTCTGCCGATTTGC
>CAYOKA010000167.1:0-4361 GCA_964404395.1 uncultured Oscillospiraceae bacterium
AATTTAGCTTTGAGTTCCTTGAGCTGGGTAACATTCATGGCAGTCAAAGCCTTTAGGGTTTCTCCGTATTCAACATCAAAAGCCGGATTTACTATTGCTCTCTCATAAAGATAGGCAGCTTCTTTAGTGTTTCCCTGCACATGCTGTACAAGACCTTCGAAAAACCATGGGTAGGGAGTGGCATAATTGAAGCCGGCTATTTTATCCCATCCTGAAACTCTTCCATTAGTGACGTCCTCAAGTGTCTTTCCCTCGCCGTGGAGATACAATAGGCAATCAGTACAGTACCGCATGGATGAAATAGAAGCAATTGCCCAGCCGTAAGCGTAGGCCGCCTGAAGCTGAAGGCCGAGCTCGGTATATTCATCTCCAAGCGTGATAAATTCCGAAAAACCGCCAATGAATGCATCTGCAATTTGCATAGCTTCGCTAGAAGGCGCTGATTCCTTCTTAAGGCAACCTGTCAGCATACTTATAAACAGAGTAAATACTAAAAACCATACTGCGAACTTTTTCATAAGACCTCCTTATACCAAGTTACGGAATGACCCCGTTGACGTAGTAACAGAAACATCGTAATAAAGCTATTTTACCCGTCACTAATTATATAGCCATCATATTAAATGAAAAGCTTGAGCGGGTTTCGATAGTTTCATAAAGCTCTATGGTAGCTTTATATTTTTTTCCTTTCCACTCCACTGTTTTGCTAATGAACATATCATCGCCTTTCCAGCCGTTATCGATAAGCATCATCATATAGTCGGTGACAGCATCCCTGTCAAGACCATCAAAGGTATAAACGAAATACATGCTGTCGTCGTCATACTCCTGAATTGAGATTTCCTCCGCCAATGTACCGATTTCAGGCGGTATTAGATCAGGCGGGAGCTCATCGTAGGGCCAGCTTCCCTGCTTTGCAGTCACTATACTTATCTGTAGAAATTCCGGAGCATTCCACTGAAAGCTCAAAGTATATAGCCCTAATACCGCTTCTTTTTGGTCATCGTAATCCGTAGTCACAATCCAGCCGGCTTCTTTAAGTTTTTTCATATAGTTATCAAGAGCATCGGCGTCTGTATTATCAACAAGAATGGTAAAATCATCGGCGGATCCTCCCGAATTGACTATTTCTCCCTCAGTGTACTCAGGCAACTCCTCAGGAACAGACCCTGAAGGCCAGCCCTCTTTTGGTAGAAGGCCTCCCCCTATCAAAGAGGATATATCGTCCATACCTTCTAAGCCTTCAAGTATCCCCCCTAAGCCTCCAAATACTTTACCATCTTCTGACTCGTTCTGTTCTTCCGATGCAGCATCCGTTGCCCCGTTCTCTTCTTCTGACTCGTCATTCATCTCACTGTAGAGCTCTCGAACATCACGACCAAATGGAATTTCTCTGCCATTTTTGCTACTCACAACACTGCACGCAGCTAGTGAAAGCATTATAGAGATTAGTAACAGGACAGAAAGGAATTTTTTCGGCATACCAGGACCTCCAATGGTGGGTATTTTGCGATGTATCATGTTTTAAGCTCCTTTTTCAGCTATTCTTTTACACGGTAATAATTGAACGGTATGGAAAACCCTTCTTCGCGGATGGCGAGGGTATCCGCATTTAAAAACTCAAACCGGAGAGTCGTATCGCTAATAGACTTGCCGGTATACGCCGGACCGCCGACCTTATCGTCTGGCCACGGCTGCCAGCTCTGTTTGATCCCCTTTAAATGGATTGTATCGCCGGAAATGGAATAGCTGCCGTCCCATAGGACCATTCCGCTGATAGTCGGCCACGAACCGCCATGCGCGTAACGGAAAGTTCCGTCCTCGTTGAAAATATACACTTTGCCGCTGTAGTAAGAATTGATGAGATTTCCACTTATGTACTCATCATAACCCGAGCCGCTGTCCGACCAGTGCCCGGCAATACTCTGTCCGTCCTGAAGTGTAGTTTGACTGTCAGTCTGCCCCTTGCTATCATTCTCAGGTATATTTTCAGGTTCATTCTGAAGCGATAGGATTAGCTCCTCATACACACGCTTTACAATCAATACGGCCTGTTCCCGGGTGCAATTATCCTTCGGGCGGAATTTACCGCCAGAACCTTTAATAAAGCCTCTCTGCGACATAAACCTAACATAAGGAAGAAAATAATCCGCAACTTGATCCTCATCCAAGAAATTTCTTTCATCAGAGTAGGAGGTATCCATCTCAGGCGCTATCAATTGCATGGTCCTTCCAACCATCGTTGCAATCTGTTCACGGTTTGTAAGGGATTCCGGTTCAAATCTTCCTTTACCTACGCCATTGACAATACCACAGGTATATGCCTTCAACACATATTCATTTTTTGTGTCGCTAAAGGTATCTCTGGGAGCCGCTACCGGTGTTTTCCCCGTATACACCTCTACCAGCCTTACCGCTAGCTCCGCAAATTCCTCGCGGGTAATCGGGGCGTTCATTTCTGCTCTGATATTGTCGGTAATCAGTCCGCATTCTTCCGCTTCTGTCAGTTCGGTATAAGCCCACCCGCTGTAACCGGAAAAATTCGCGGCGAAGGCGGCTGAAGCAAGTGACAGAATTAGCATGACAAACAGAATAAGGGAAATTAGTTTGCGTATCATTTCATATACCCCCTGTTAAAATAAACTATTAACCTTGCCCCCACTCGGCTCCTTCCATGTCGTCAAGGTCATCAAACACGCCGTCAAAGTCCAAATCAAACTTCATATTTCCGTCGTCACCGATATATGCATCAACTTTTCCGTCGCCATTCATATCATATCCGGACAAGCCGTTCGGATCATTTTGAATATATTTATCAGAGAGTTCATTCTGAAATGCTTCATTTGGATTTCCCCATTTTTCTTCATCTGGTAGCTCAAAAGTGGAGTCATCCGCCGTGTCAGGATTCGCTAACCCAGAATCGGGATTTCCTAACCCGGCATCGGGTATTTCCAGCTTATCGCGTTTAGCGGTGCCCAAAGGACTGCTGACGACTGAACCTGTGAAATATCCACAATTCCAGGTAAGCCTGTATGTGGGGATATCTAATGTTACATGCTCATCATCAATGAATAAGTCGATTCCCATAACATCTGAAGAGCCTTCACCGGATCCGCCTATTATTTGAGACAAGGTATCACCGGATTTTCTCCCCTTTACAGTCTGATTCATCTGAAGCATGGTTGACCAGATCGAATTAGAGGAAGCCATTGCATTATAAGTCCGCAGCGGCATAATAGATATGGTATCGGTATCAGGTAACGGGATAATCTTCTGATTCACCTCTTCCCGATCATATACCTCTACTTCAAACTCCAGCTTCTCACACCTTCTGTTGAAAGTACCCCCGCCCATATACAGATAATCCGCATCTGAAAGCCTGGACTCATCAAACTCAAACAGGATATAAGCTTCTCCCTCATAGCTGCCATAGACTTCCTCTCCGCCTGATTTCCAAGCGACCAGTCTGAGTGTGATATTATAGTCAAGAGCTTTACCCCCTCCAGGCAATTGATATTTGCCTGAAATGGTATCATCTGCATTAATGGTCCAGTCAAAGCCTTCCGCTTGTATATCTCCAGTTTCTTCGTCTTCATTACCCGAAGAACCGGGGGAAAGGGAGCCTTGCTCAGGCCCCGTTTTTTCCTCGGGTGTTTTGTCTGACCCCACTGGCACCGTACAGCCGATGAGGCTTAATATCAGCAGTGCTATAAAAAGAAAAATGAATGTTTTCAAAAAAGCCACCTCTCATTTCGCCAGTAAGGGCTACTATCATAATTCCCCTGTAAAAAGCGACTACTTCCTCATACTCATCTGTGGTTTCAAATACAAGGCTATATACCTTCCTGCCATTATCATCATACACCCTATCCTTTTTTAGCCTGCTTATACATTAACTGAAACATGGTTTTAGCACCCTTTGGCAATTCAAAATCATCTGCATCCGACATGTCTTGAACTATAATATCTATAGAATCCGTATCGCTTATATTTCCAGTCACATAGTAAAATCCCGAATCCACCTGTTCGTCCAGTATTTGATAATTTGACATGATTTCCTTATAAAACGCCTCTACAGCGGCATATGGTTTATCCGAATAGCATGCTAGCATACACATTGATTCCGAGGCGTCTTCTTCCGCCTCAACAATTACGCCGCCTTTAAAGATGGGAACCAAATCTGTTCTGAAGCCCTCCGACAATTCTGATTCGTCTATATCACCAGCTTTATCCGTTTTATCTGAGTCTTCTCCTTGCGACTCATCCTTCTTGTTGCCGCTCTTATCCTCAAGGCTGCTTTCCTGACGATTCCCTGAAGGCCCGGCCTCTTTCTCCTTACCGCCGCATGACGCAAAGGAAAA
>CAYOKA010000168.1:0-4356 GCA_964404395.1 uncultured Oscillospiraceae bacterium
CTAAAGGGCAGTCCACCCAGCTCGCCGGCAATTCCGACGCTCTCTCCCGCAAATACCTTTAAAGCTGTTCGCCAGGTAAAAATCGCGCCGGATGCCGCAAATATTAATACAATATAATTACGCAGGCGATTTTTGGCCTCCGGTATCATCACAACAACTAAACCGCCAACCGCACCACTAAATAACGCTAAAATAAGACTAAGCAACTATCAAATCTCCTCCTTCAGCCCCTGCAGGAGCACTATCTTCTTTCTTGCCGCCCATTGCCTATCGGAGTGTCAGTAGCTCAGCAGCGGCTCTATTGGCAAGCTCCAGGAAAGGGCCCGGCACTACGCCTAAAATTACTATTGCTGCCGATAATAAAATAAGGGCAAGCTTCTGCGGCAGCTTCGGATCCTTCCAATTTTCCCCCGAAGCAGGTTCAAAGTAAGCAATACGTATAATTGGGAATAGGTAAGCCGCACAGAGTACACTACCGGCAATAATTACAGCTACCGGAAGAATACTTCCTAATTCCAAGCTTCCAAGAAGAAGGGACCATTTTCCTACGAAACCAGAAAACAGCGGTATGCCTACCAGCCCCAAGCTGCTGATTGTAAATGCCGCAGTGGTTACCGGCATTTTTCTGCCAATACCCGAAAGATCCTTAATACTCTTCTTGCCTGTAGCTGCCAACATTGCTCCTGCTGACAAAAACAGAGTTGACTTAATTACAGCGTGACTGGCAAGATAAAACAGTGTGCCTGCCAACCCCTTTTCGTTTAGCAGACCAAAGCCTAAGAAAATATAGCCTACCTGAGCCACGGTCGAAAAAGCAAGCCGTCTCTTTAAATCATCCTGCGTAAGAGCAAATATGGAACCGGCGAGAATCGCAACCATACCCACCAGCACTAATGCCTTGTGTACAGAGTAAGCCTGCATTAAGGTATGACCAAAAACATTGTATAAAATCTTTAGAAGACAGATCAAATAACCTTTCACGGCAAGTCCGGATAGCACAGCACTGGCGGGAGACGGAGCCGTAGAATGTGCATCGGGCAGCCAAACATGCAATGGAAAAAGTGCCGATTTAACCCCGAAACCAACTAACATAAAGCTAAAAGCCATCCAGACCACACGAGGATTGTTTTGCCAAATCCGTCCCAGCTCCTGGGCTGCAAATCCCATATTTAAATGCCCGGTAACAATATATATAAAGCCAATCCCACCCATTACAAGGCAAGAGCCTAATGTTGCCAGTATCAAGTAGGTGAAGGCGGCTTTAGCTGCCCGGGGATGATTTCGGGCACTCACCAGGCCACAGCAGCTCAGGGTAGCAACTTCCACCAGCACATAAACATTAAAAAGGTCATTTGTTAACGCCATTCCGGCCAGAGCACCAACCAGCAGCAGGAAGAGCACATAAAACCTGGCTACACGTTCCTTTCCGCCCACTTCGAGCGTAAGGTTACCTCTGGCAAAAAGCGCTATCGGCAAGCTAACGATAAATACAACAAGCAGGAAAAATGCTCCTAAACTGTCCACCTTCAGCTCTATACCCCACGGAGCCGGCCATCCGCCCATTTGATAAATTATAGGAAGCCCTTTTTGTGCGAAAACAATGAAGGCCAGATAAATTGCACCTACAAGCCCTAAAGCTTCAGCAGAAATAACTAAATTTTCTACCAGCTTCATTCTACGTGCCAGAGTCGGCAAAACAAAAGCTACAAAAAGAGGAGTAATAATCATAAATACCGGTAAGTTACTTGTAATTGCTGCTGCCATCTATTCTGCCACCTCTTTTTCCTTCTCGGAAATCCGACGAAGATTGGTAGTACCGTATGTTCGGTATAACCTTAGAATCAGTGCCAAAGCAAAAGCAGTCACACTAACACTTACAACAATTCCGGTAAGCATTAGAGCCGAGGGCAAAGGATTAATAAAAACTGATTGCCGGTTATTGTCACTTAAGATTGGAACAGCACCACCACGAATATTTCCGGCCGCGACAAACATAAGAAAAATAGCACTTTCCATAATATTAATCCCAATGAGTTTTTTGAAAAGGTTAGACCTCGTCAGCACAATAAGTGCTCCAATTGCGAATATAATGAAAGCGGCCAGGTAGGGATAATTTATGATTATTTTCATTAAGATACTCATTATTCTTCCTCCATCATAGTAAAAAATAAAGTCACCATAGTACTGGCTACCCTGATGCCAACACCAAAGCCGATAAAAGAAATAAGTCCACCTGAATTAAGGGCTCCGGGTGCTCCGAGGTCAACTCCCGCTAACTTATTTGCTAAAAAGGGAACACCGTTTATAATGCCTACCATCCCCATTATTCCATACCATAAGGTACCATAGCTTTCAATCCAGACAAGCACCTTTTCGGGAAGCTTTTTGCGACCTTTTTCTATACCATAAATAGTGGAGAAGGCGATAAAGCTTAAGCCTACAATGATGCCTCCGGCAAAGGAACCGCCTGCGGAAACATGGCCATGAAAAATCACGTAGAAACCATATATGCAGATAAATGGTAATATCAGTGACGCCATCCGCTTTAAAATAAAGTCTTTCATTCACCATTCTCCTTCCTTTTTGAAGTTCCCAGGGTAATAACTGCTGCAAGTGCTGCCGTAAATAAAACAATAGTTTCAAACATCGTATCGTAAGCCCTGTAATCAAGAACAATTGATGTTACCATGTTTAGAGCTCCGGTATCTTCCAAAGCTTCATTAATATAGCGCTCGGAGACTTCATTATGGACCGGATTATCCGGCATACCATAAGGGGGCAGTTCTGCTACCATAAGTATAATTCCATACGCTGCCACCAAAACCAAAGCCAGAATAAGCAGACTCCTTATTTTCACTTTCAATCTGTTATTCCTCCCTTCGACTTGTGCGGAAAACAACAATCATCATTAAAACAGTCATGCAAATTCCCGCTGCAGCTTCAGTAATGGCAAGATCAGGAGTATTCATCTGAAGCCATATCAGAGCCATAGTCAAGCTATATGCACCATAGACAATGACTGCATGCATCAAATCCTTTATAAAATACATTGCCAGGGATGTTACTATAAGGACTGACAGTAGTACCATAATCCAATAATCAGCAGCTACAAAATCCATACCCTCACCCTTCCTTCAACTTTGTTTCTTTTGTAGGCTTTACACCATGCATCAAGCCGGCTTTTGCAACCAAATGCGTCATTGTAGGGCTAATAATCCAGAATAGAAGTAGTATTATTATCAATTTAGCCCGTAGAATCCAGTCGGGGCTAAGTAGAATTAGCCCAAGTCCAGTTAGACCAACACCGAGCGTATCACTCATCCCCGCCGCATGCATACGGGTGTAGCAATCCGGAAATCTGAAAAGGCCTAAAGTCCCTAATCCAAAAGCCAAAAACGAACCAGCAAAACAAATATAGGCAATAATTTTAATCATTTGAATTCCCCTCCTCCTCCTCTTCGCCTTCAAAACCTTTTAATCCCGGTATCCTAAGCTGCCAGTCACCGGGAGTGAGGGCTTTAATTATCCAAAGCGAACCAACAAATCCACATAGCATAAAGACGAGGGCAATGTCTACAAAACCATATTCACTTCTAGAAAAAGCAATCAATAAAATGATAACGCTTACCTTACTAGTTATGGCATTGATGGAAATGAGACGATCAATAACCGTAGGTCCTATAATCGCTCTAAGGAGTATTAGAAGAACCAATACCATAAGTCCCGTCAGTATCCACACCATTTGCAGCCCTCCTTTGCATCTTTGTTTCCAATTTATCAATCTCGCTGATTAATCTCCAATGTAGTAAATCGACCGCATTTTCTTCAGTAAGTGCGTGAACAATGAATCGGCCGGTTTGAGGATCAATATCGACAGTCACCGTACCTGGGGTAATGGTAATACAGGTGCCCAGCAGCACTCTGCCCCAGTTGCTCTTGACAGAGGTCTCCATAACAACAAATACGGGTTTTGCCGGAGGTCTATTAAATAACAGTGTCTTAGCCACCCCAATATTCGCTTGGATAATATAACAAGCTAACATTACAACACAACGAACCAGAAGCAGAAATACTCCGGCAGTCGGTACACTGGGCTGTCTTGGGCCAAGATCCTGCCAGAACCAAACAGTGGCAAAGGCAATAACTGCCCCAACCAAAATATGCTGCAAATCAGTCTGTGCAGAAATGACTATCCAAAACACTAATAATAAAACAAAAAGAACCAACGATCGCTTTCGCACTATAAAACCTCTTTTCTTATCTCCATTAAGTAGCAGGTTCAAGTTCATTGTAACCATCCTGAACTACCTCCCTGGATGCCCTTCTAACTGCAACATCCAGTCTCTTACACACCCG
>CAYOKA010000169.1:0-4220 GCA_964404395.1 uncultured Oscillospiraceae bacterium
ATAATGGCTGCTATTATATGAGCGGACGCATCTATTTCATGCAAATCCAAGAGGCTATATAGCACCTGTCCTTCAAAAGGAAAGGAAAGAATATAGGCAAAGAGAAACGAAAACCCGGCAATAGAAAGCCTGCGGTAACTATCTTGTGGGTAAATGCATCTATCCAGTTTTGTCTTTTCTGCCATGGAGAACGCCTCGTCCTATCTTTACTTTATAACAATTATAGCGGCAGGCAGACATAATTTCAATTATATTTACTGTTCTAATTATTAAAGTTAAATCAGTTGCCTGCTATTTGCCTTTATTTGTCTTTGAGTAGCCTATTTTATATGTTAAAATATAGCTAATTTGTGCAATCGCCATTTTATGGCCAAGCGAGGAAATGTGATTAAGAACTTCAATGTTCAAACAAAAAATAAGTATTTATATATCGCCGCACTTATTGGGTTTGGTTTTCTCTGGACAGGCACGGCATACATAATACAGGCTTACCGACTACTGGGGCTGCTGGATGGAGAAACGGTAAATCTACTTGTCTGTGGGGTCTATTATGTATGTCAGGCAATCGGTATAGGTGTTGTTGGTATGCTTTTTGATAAACGCCCCACCTTTGCAGGCGGCCGTTTGCTCCCTTTGTCTACTACCATCCTAGCGCTGGCCTTTGCTGCGGTTTCACTGTTTTCATCTTCCCTGACAGTTATTATTGTCGCAGGCGTATTACTAAACATAGCAATTGGAGTTTTGTCCTGCTGTTATATCACAAGGCTTACGACAGACATCCCACAGCAGCGACGCGGATTAGTGTTTGGCCTTGCTTACGCCCTTGGCAGTATAGCTACCTGGCTCTTGTCTGTGCCGATGGGAGGTCGTTTCTTGTGGCATAACAGCAGTTTCTTTGCATTGGTTGCATTAGCTGCAGTTTCGGTACTGCTACTAAAGCATCTTTCCCCACCACTAAAGGTAGAAACAAACAGCCGCTTTATGCGTTCCAAGTTTAGTAAGAACCTCATATGGCTTGCCATAGCTGTACTCTTTCTGTTATCGATGGTAAATACACTGGGCTTTTCTTTCCCGCTTAAAGGAGCTGCGAACAGCGTTTATATAGAGTTTACCCGTGCCTTTTACGGCGTTGGCCTTTTAGTTGCAGGGCTCCTTAACGATAAAAGCCGCGGGTGGGGTGCGATATGTTGTATTGCTGCACTGGCTTTCCCATTTGCAGCACTGGTACTCGGTAACAATGTTGCAGGAGAAACAGCCATGTGGATGCTTGCTTATCTCTTTTTGGGTTTCTGGTCTGTATACCGCATCCTTGTTTTCTCGGACATCTCAGGGAAAACCGGGAGACTCGGCTTTGCAGTATTTGGACTGCTTGCCGGACGTCTGGGAGAGACTGTAGGTACGCTTGGTGCCGGTATGTTCCCCGGGGTACCGCTAGTTGTTCTTACCGGTGCGTTGTTCATGCTGTTGATTGTGCTTTTCTCGATGTTGTATCAGAAACTGTACAGCCCCATTATAAGCCCTGAAGAAGCGGAAACGCGCCGACAGATTGAGTATACAAGCAGATTCGGTATGTCGGCCAGAGAACAGGAAATTTTTAGCTTTATTATTATGGGCATGTCTAACACTGAAATTGCTAATGCCCTTTATATTACTGACAGCACGGTAAAGTTCCATGTGGGTAATATATTTAAGAAGACCGGCCTGCGCAGCCGTCTTGAGCTTATCGCAGACTATAAGTTGGGTGGTAAAAACTGATATACAGCTATTATCATAAAGACTATAATTCTTTTTGTTCATTGACGAGCTTAGCTCTCTTCAGCTTGTCGCTGCCGAAGCGCAATCGTATTTCATCCATTGCCCTTTCCAGATTCTCTTCCCGTTTTATTTCATCATCCAGTTCCTCATTCACATCAAAAATCGACAGCTGATCCGGCATATCTTCGTCAATACTAGCAAGCCCAATTCCTAAAAGACGTACGGGCTTCCTCTTATCCCAATTTTCCTCCAATAGCTCACAGCCTTTGTTATAAATATCCCTCGTTAGAAAAGATGCTGGAATAGACTTTTGCCTTGTAATCGTTTTGAAATCGCTATACCTAATTACAATAGAAACGGTTTTACCCTTGAAATTACTTCTTCTGGCCTCCTCCCCTACTTCCTCTGCAAGGCTTAGCAATACTGACCTGGCAAATTCAATATCTACCGTATCATTTGACAAGGTAGTAGTACGGCCAATAGACTTGGACTCGGTCTTCGGATTCGCTGTTACAGGCGAGGGGTCTATCCCATTCGCAAGTCTTTTCAACTCGTTTCCATACTTGCCGAAATTACTGATTAGTATTTTGATATCACAGCAGGCAATATCCCCTATAGTCATAATGCCGATCTCGTTGAGTCTTTTCTCGGTCTGCTTGCCAACTCCGTACATTTCTCCTACATTAAGAGGCCACAAAATTTCCTTTACATCCTTTTCCCATAGTTCTGTAATGCCAAGGGGCTTTTTTCGTTCAGAAGCCATTTTAGCAAGAAATTTATTATTAGAAATGCCGATAGAGCACCAAAGATCTAGCTCGCTTCTAATGTCATCCATGATTCGATTTGCTATCGCTAAGGGGTCGCCAAAAAGAAGATCACAGCCGGTCAGGTCAAGCCATGCCTCGTCTATACTGTTTTGTTGCAGTACAGGGGTATAGCGTGACAACACCTCCATGATCTCTTTTGATTTCTTTTCATAAAGTCTGTGGTTGGGTGGAATCAATATAAGCCCGGGGCATAGCTTTAAAGCCTCATGGATAAGCATTGTTGTCTTGACTCCAAATGCCCTTGCATCATAATTGGCTGCCAAAATAATTCCCGTTCTGTTTTTAGGATCGCCGGCAACTGCGGCCGGATGTCCTTTTAGCTCAGGATTTTTCGCCATTTCGCAGCTAATAAAGAATGCATTCATATCTACAAGAAAAATGACCCTTCTCATAGACGGGCTCATACTATAAGTCGCCTTCCTTCATATAAAAAAATGTTCTCATAGGCTTAAACCTATAACGGCCGGACATAATAATTTGCTCCGTACTTCCGATAAACAAAATACCTTCCTTGTGCATAGCTCTGTTGAAATTCGTATAAATATTGACCTTGGCCTCTTCGGTAAAATAAATCAATACATTCCTGCATACTATCATATCACAACTTTGTGGGTATGGATCCTTTAAAAGGTTGTGCCGGGAGAATTCCACCTGTCTTTTCACTTCGTCCATAATGGTATATACACTACCCTCTTTGGTGAAATATTTATCTATGTACTGTTTAGGAAGCTTCTCCAGGCTCTTTTCTGAATAAGTACCTGCGTTGGCTTTTCTGATAGCTTCTTTATCAATATCTGTGGCAATAATCTTTATATCCTTTAAGGGCAAATAATGATTCAAGACCATTACCAAGGTATATGGTTCATCACCCGTAGAGCAAGCGCAACTCCATATTTTGAGCTTGGAGGATTTTTTGAGAAGAAAGGGAAAAACAGTATCTTTCAGCACTTCCCATTGTTCCGGATTCCTATAAAATTCAGATACATTGATTGTCAGATAGTTTATGAATTCATTGTAAAGCTCTGTGTCTGCCTTCAATACTTTTACATAATCCAAATAATGTTCATACCCGTTCTTACGAATCAATGAATCAATCCTTCTTTTCATCTGCTTTTCTTTATAATAACTCAGGTTGATATCTGACAACTTATATATTTCTTTCTTAAAGCCCTCATAATCCATAGCTGACAACCCCCCGGGCAAATATTTTGTTAATAGAACTGCACATCATAGGGGCATTTTGCAATTCAACATGGCAAAAGCCTTTGATGGGCATTAAAGCCTTTGATAGAAAAAAGCAAGACATAAGCCTTGCATTCTTCTAAATGGTTAAACCAATACATCAATTTTTATTAATTATTCAATATCCTTAGCAGTTTCTTCGATGGTATCTGCCGAGGGCTCTTCTGTTGTCACTTCCGCAGGCTCTTCTGTAATAGCTTCAACTTCATCCTTTGCTTCAACTGTTACTTCTGCAGCTTTCTCTTCATCTGCCGCATCCTTCACTGCATCTGCCAGCACTTCTACCGAAACCTGGGCCTTTTCTTCCACCGGTACTTTCAGCGCATCCGCAATAGTATTTCTCAATACTTCCGTATGCTTGCTTGGCACAACCTCCTTCGCAGGCACCTGTTCGCT
>CAYOKA010000170.1:0-4161 GCA_964404395.1 uncultured Oscillospiraceae bacterium
AATTAACTGTAATATATAGATTTCCGCAACCAATTTTGACCTTTTCCGTAAAGCCAGTGGTAATATCCGGCCTGGGTCTTGGCGAAATTCTTGCGATCGTTATGCCTGATTCCGCACCCTCTGCCTTGGCTACAGCGTTATCTGCTTCCTTTCCCTTTACCTTACCAATATTCAATACCTGCATATCGCGACTGCCATCCCTATATATTGTCACACCTTTGCAGTAGGTCTTGTATGCCAACTCGAAAACAGCCTTAACATCGTCCTTTGTGGCATCGTGGCTCAGGTTTACTGTCTTGGAAACAGCATTGTCGGTATATTTCTGGAAGGATGCCTGCATCTTCACATGCCACTCCGGCAAAATATCATGGGCCGTAACAAATATATTTTGAACCTTTTCAGGTATTTCATCAAAACCCTTTATGGAGCCTTGTTTAGCAATCCTCCTCATCAGCTCATCAGAATAAAAACCCCCATCCGATGCAATGCTCCTAAAGTTCGGATTAACTTCCACCAGCTCATCATTATCCATTACATTTCTAATGTAGGAAATGGCAAACAGTGGCTCGATGCCGCTGGAGCACCCTGCGATAATGCTTAGTGTGCCTGTGGGTGCAATAGTAGTTGTGGTGGCATTGCGAAGCTTGACCCCAAGATCCTTATAAATACTCTTGTCAAAGTAAGGAAACACACCCTTTTTCTCAGCTAAATCAATAGATGCCCTTCTAGCTTCGTCCTGTATAAAATGCATAAGCTTTTCGCCCAAATTAATCGCCCTTTGGGAATTGTAGGGGATATTCAGCTTGCAAAGCAAGTCTGCCCAGCCCATAACACCCAGTCCTATCTTCCTGGTTCCCCTGGTCATTTCATCGATCTGTGGCAGCGGGTAGCGATTTACATCTATAACGTTGTCAAGAAAATGCGTTGCCTTCCTGACAATTTTCCCAAGCCTGTCATAGTCCACTTCAACTTTGCTGCCGTTACTCTTTGTAAGTATACTTAAATTAATAGATCCGAGATTACAGGCCTCATAAGGAAGTAAGGGCTGTTCACCACAGTTGTGGACATAAATACCGTTGGCATCAAAAGCGTTGATTCCAGGCACTTGGACATCATAAACGTCCTCCACACCCATTTCAGTGCTTCCTGTGACAGTCGTTATGAACCTTTCACGGTTTAGAGAACGCTTATATGATGAAAGTGCCTTCTCTAGCCGCGATTGCTTCTTTGTGCTACTGAAACCGATTTTTTCAGCAAAGGTAAAGAGATTGTCATTTGAAATAACCAATTCATGACCCGGCCTGGTTTTATAAACCTTTTGTCCACCTTTTCCGTCCGGCATTGCCTTTAATTCTGCCCTTTTCCGGTTCAAATAAATGGATGAGGCTATACCCATTCTATGCAGCATCCTCTGAACCACTGAAAGGCAATTGGCATCACTCTGCCACAAACGCACGGACAGACCCTTTTCCTGTGACCCCGTAACGGTTCCGTCACTATCAAACAATCCTCTTATAAAGCCTCTGTGGAATTCATATCCGGTCTTCTCTATACCAGAAGAAACCTTTTTATCTCCAACGTGTATGCCATATTCCTCAGCAAGATCTCTCAGTGCCGACATACGCATTCTATTCTCATTTCTTCCTTCAATGGTAGTCTGAAATCCGAAAAAATCACTGCGGTGAGGCAGTGTATAAGCGGCATCGCCGGCCGCCTGCATCAGAGCAAGCGCATCCTCATCTTTGCCCCATACGCTTATAATCCCACCATCTTTTTTCAGCGTGCTGTCACCTATAAGCATACCCAAGAGGTAACCTTGATGGTAGTCGCCTCTCCCCGCCCAGGTTATCCCTCTGTTGTTGGACAGAATAACTCTGTCGCCGGTTTTCAGTTCTCCTGCGGCCTTCCATGTTTCTTTAATACCAAAACGTGTCACATCAGACGCAACCCTGACCAGATGATCCTTTGTCAGCCTAAGATTATAACCGCGGTCTGTAGAGACCTGAATAACAGGCTTAGTTCCTGTTTTAAAGAAACCTGCCTTTGCGACCCTGTGATATGTACCATTCAGGGCAATATCAATCTCTTCACCCAGTATTTTCTCAACCTGCTTTGGTCCTTCTGCCGTTAACACCCATGTATCACCGGTAAGACAGGGATTGGTGCTTTCGATTTCCCCCAGCTCTGGTGTCACATTGTCCTTATTCAGCCTGTCTAAGAATATAATACCGGGTTCACCGTTATTCCATGCGTTATGGATAATCAAATCAAATATTTCTTTTGCATTTTCCTGCTTTACAATTTTTTTGGTTTTGGGGTCAATCAAATCGTATGGGAGGCCCTTTTCGGCTGCAATCATAAATTCCTCGGTAATGGCGACGCTAATGTTAAAATTGGTAATATCCTTATTGTCCTGTTTACAGGTAATGAACTCACGTATATCCGGGTGATCTACCCTGAGAATGCCCATATTGGCACCCCTTCTGGTACCTCCCTGTTTAACTGCCTCTGTTGCGGCATTGAACACCTTCATGAAGCTTATGGGACCGCTGGCAACTCCGCCTGTCGAATTGACGGTAGAACCCTGGGCTCTAAGCCTCGAAAAGCTGAAGCCGGTACCTCCGCCACTTTTATGAATCAATGCTGCGTTTTTGATAGAATCAAATATCCCTTCCATCGTATCTTCTATTGGCAGTACGAAGCAAGCGCTCAATTGTCCTAATGGCCGACCTGCATTCATTAAGGTAGGTGAATTCGGCAAAAACTCAAGATTGGACATCAGCTCAAAGAACTCTTTCTCTATTGCTTTTAATTCGGATGGGGTAGCATAAGATGCATCTGCAGATGCAATCGCCTTGGCAACACGCCTGAACATGTCTTTGGGAGTCTCAACAACTTTACCAGTCTCGTCTTTGGCAAGGTACCTTTTTTCGAGGACCTTCACTGCATTTTCTGACAATTTCATATTACGGCCTCCTCGTTGAACTTTTTCATAAGTAGTTTTGCGCTATTTGGAAAACACAATATTTAGTGCAGATAATTTACCCTGGTACTGTATATTGTATCACTTCCACTATACAAGTCAATATGAAAGCCGTAAAATTAAATAGTAATTAGGTCCTATTGAAAATTATATGAAACTATGCTTTTTCTTGTTTTTCTTCTTTTTCAAACGCATCTTCATGATATTTGTTTCTTGCGTCCCATATAATCCACTCTTCATAGCCGGCGTCATAGACCGCTTGGATCTGCTGTCTCACCTGCTCAGCACCGTATTCCTGATAATTACCCTTGCCCACCCAGGGAGCGTTGAAATCCTGCAAATAGGCTCTGACTCCGGCCTTATAATCGCTTACCTGTGCAATCCTCTCCCTGCCCCTTACCAATGAATTGTAAACAACCCCATAGGGATCCAAATCGGGCTTCGGAAATGCTACCTTGTTGACAACCTGTCCGAGCGCATAATGAGATGGATAAACCATTGGCGAAATGTAATCTATATCCTTTCCGATGTACTCAAGATATTGACCGATGCCCTCTCTATCCTCGGGGCTTTCTAAAATTATACCGTAGACATCAGCGGATATTGGAACCTCAGGTATTTGCTCCTTAGCATATGCAAGAAATTCGCAAATTGCCTCATACTTCTCCTTTTCCAGGTCTGCGCCGGAATAGTTCTGACTCTTCTTACCGTCACTGGGGAAGCGCAAATAATCAAACTGTATCTCATCAAAGCCTTTTGCAACAGCCTCTTTAGCTATTTTAACATTGTACTCCCAAGCTTCTTCATTATATGGATTCAGCCAGCTGATCTTATCCTTATCCTTCCACAAACCACCGCTGGGGGTTTTTATAGCAAGATCCGGTCTTTTTACAGAATATAGCGGATCCTTGAAAACAACAACCCTGCCGATAACATAGATATCATTATCGTGGAAAGCCTCTAAAACAGTGTCTGCATTGTATTTTTTCTTCCATGTGCCGCTGGCCTGAACTTCAGGGACCTGGGACTCATAGCCCACAAACCCATCATCATCCTTGATGTCGACCACATAGGAATTAATCTCCGTCGTATTGGCCAATTCAATATAATGCTCCCTACTATTAGCACCTCCGACGGTCCACCCTGTCAGGTAAAGAGCCTTCGCTTTAACAGGGGGA
>CAYOKA010000171.1:0-4125 GCA_964404395.1 uncultured Oscillospiraceae bacterium
ATGTAGCCCGTGAGGCAGGTGCGACAGGAGCTACAATAATACATGGAAGAGGCACTGGTGGGCATCAGGAGGTTGTGTTGCCTATTGTTAATATTGAGTTACAGCCGGAGAAGGAGATTATTCTATTTATCACCGGCTCCCATGTGAGTGAGGCAGTAGCGGATAGTCTGATGGGTGATTTGCAGCTTGATCATGATGGCGAAATAGCGGTTTTTGTATCGCCCACAGAGGCCATGGTTAAGAACCATCAGAACCAGGAAACTGAGGCCGAGCATGTGGCTACAGGCGAAGATGAAACCGAGAATGAAAAAGAGGTTCCACCAACGGAAAGGTACTGACCCTGGAAGGGAAAGTTACGGAGGGTGTATTTAAAGGTAGCAGTTTGGTTCCTTCGGTAGGCAGCTTATCTGGGGATATTGTGGCTATTGAGATGGTTATATCCGACGATGGGAAGAGCATAGACTTTAGAAATGTCACAGGTGCCGCGCTAAAAAGCCTGAAGGGCACACGGGCTGCAAAGAAGTAGAGTATACATTGTCGAAAAAAGTCGAATAAAAATTGTTTCAGTGTCAAGGATATGATAAAATATAGAAAATACAGAATTTCGGAAAGGGGTATAGTTATGGGAAAATTTGTTGTTAAAAAGACATCCACGGGCTTCAAGTTCGACTTGAAAGCGGGAAACGGAGAGATAATTGCAACTTCTGAGGTATATACCACAGAAAAAGCTTGCTTGAATGGCGTTGAAAGTGTTAGGACTAATGCACCGATTGCAAATTTTGAAGACTTAACCGAAGATCCTGTAAAGACGGCTGTAAACCCTAAGTTTGAAATGTATGAGGACAAGGCAGGCGAGTTTCGTTTCCGCCTTAAGGCAAGAAATGGCGAAGTTATTGCTGTATCCGAAGGATATAAAGCTAAAAGTGGCTGCTTGAATGGAATTGAGAGCGTACGTAAGAATGCTTCTGATGCTAAAGTTGATAATGAAGCTTAAAAGGCATTAGCTCATAAAGCATATAAAAGGGTTAGGCAAAAGAAGATTTTTGTCTAACCCTTTTTAGTATAGAATGCTGTAGTAATCCATCAAGTAACTGAATACCCTATATATAAATTCTGTATCTCCCGGACAACATGAGCAGGCTGAAGAAATACAAGCAATTATCATAATATCTTCTGTCACCCTTGCGAAGAGGCGTGTTCCAAAAGTCCCGCACCCAATCCAAACGATGTTTGCCGGTCGCTGCAAGAGAGCCGGCTGCATTTGTTGCTATAATGGCAACCGGGTGCAGTGCAGGCTGTTCCAAGGGAGTACCATCGAGCATATAGGATTTGTATTCGCCTAATTTGGTATTTTCACTGAAGAATGCTTGAAGCCTGTCGATAATATTTCCCAGAGCCTCATCTTTGCCGAACCAGGAAGCATCCAGACCTATATTCATAGCTACACGGTATGCATCCGAATAAAACTGTCCTTCATTATGTAAATGTTTTGGAGTGCCATCAAACTCAGCATACTCAGGTGCCATTCCGGTCTGTTTGTGACATGCGATTTGAAGGTATTTACGGCTTTCAATGGCAGCCTTCTTCCAGAAAGCCCTGTCTGCTTCATCTGCCAGCTGGGCAAACAATTCATAAAAGTGCGGTAGATGGTAGGAGGGATCCGTGAAGGGTGCTTCAGGTACAAATTTTATGTAGTGGTTCTTACTGTCCCACATTGGATCGCCACCATCAACGAGCTCAGCTTGGTGTATACAATGTTTCAGAATGTCTCTGGCCTGCCGGCTGTAATCAAAAGGGGCATCACCATCTCCCCATCTTTTTGAAGCAAAGAAAAGCGCCATAGCATAGTACTCTTCGCCGTCCGGTGCAGGCCCCTCGGAATTCTTTACTCCGTCAGGGGACACTGACCAGGCAAAGTAGCCTTGGTATTTCCCGCTTTTTTGATACATGTATGTCTTAGAAAAGAGCCAAAGGCGGTCAAAGATATCCTTTCTGTCCATCTGTACAGCCATCATCATTCCATAGCTCATACCTTCAGTGCGGGCATCATAGTTGCCGGTATCCAGCATATATCCCATGTTGTTGCTCTTCTCAAAATAGATGCGCTCCTTTTTATCAAAAAACATGGTTTCAAAGGTTTCCTTAATCGTTTTCTCGCATTCCTCATCGGTAATTCCAATCTCTGTAAAGAGATTAGGATATTCATCTGTAAAATACGCACCACTTTTCATTTATATACTCCCCTTGTGATATATTTAGGTCTATGAAACCTGCTGCCTATATCAACAATATAAATTTATCCATTTGTATTGTCAAGCTGATTTATTTTGATGCTTCATGCAATATTATAGTAGTTTTTTGCTATGCCCGGGTTTGTTGATGTGATATAATAGCTTAAAGTAATCTTGGGGGCAGGCATTGTTTAGCTCTGATGCAATTAATACACTGCCGGATTTTGTGCCGAATCGAGTTATTGATATAGTGAACGGGGATACGTATAGTGAATAAATATAAATTGCACAAGGACTTAAAGAAGTATGCCATATTTGATTTTAGCAGTATTAAAATGAAGCCTTACATGGCAAAGGTGATTAATTTTTTTGCGGCAATCAGCCGTGTATTCTTCCGTCCCGGTGCAGATATAAGAAGAAGCAAGACAAAAATCGAAGGCTATAAAGGCGAAGAAATACTTGTGACGATTTATGAACCAATTGATATTGGAGAAAATGCTCCCTGCACGCTGTATTTTCATGGCGGGGGTTTTTTCCTGAAAGAGTTTGGTCATATGCATAAGCTGGTTTGCATATATGCCAGAAATGTAAGGTGCAAGGTGGTGCTGGTAGATTACAGGCTTGTTCCGAAGCATCTGTTTCCTGTTGGGGCAGAGGATAGCTACAGCAGCCTGCTTTGGGCTCACAGCCATGCACAGGAGCTGGGTATAGATGCCGGAAGAATAGCCGTCATGGGCGATAGCGCCGGTGGTTGCCTGGCAGCCGCAGTGGCTCAGATGTCAAGAGATAGAAAGGGACCTCAGATCTGCTTTCAATCCTTGATCTATCCGGTACTTGACCATTCGCAGACAACACAGTCTATTAAGGACTTCAATGATGCTCCCTGCTGGAGCTCCAATCTTAATAGACAAATGTGGAGGGTTTACTTGAAAAATGGTGATCATGGTATGCTCAGCTATGCCTCGCCGGCGAGTTCTGAGTCATTATCAGGGCTTCCTCCCGCATATATAGAGACCCCGGAATATGATTGCCTGCGCGATGAAGGCATTGCCTATGCCCAAAGGCTTATGGACAGTGGTATAGCAGTTGAGTTGAATATAATAGAGGGGACGTTTCATGGCTTTGATATTCCTCTTTACAGTGAGATAGTAAAGACAGCGTTGGACTCAAGATGCAATGCACTGAAAGAGGCATTTGCGACTAGTGAATGAGATGCACAAGGAAAGGAGCACAAGTATGAGTGGGGCTACCATTATAAAAATAGAGAATCTTAATAAGACCTTCGGTACCGGTGAAAATGCCGTGGTAGCGTTAGACGACATCAACCTGTCTGTTAAGCAGGGCGAGGTATTCGGTATCATTGGACTGTCAGGGGCAGGGAAGAGTACGCTGGTAAGGTGTATCAACCTTTTGGAGAAGCCTACCACGGGCAATGTGATATTTGACGGCAATGATATTACTCTTCTTTCAGATCGTGAGCTGAGGGACGTACGCCAGTCCATTGGCATGATTTTTCAGAGCTTCAATCTGTTGATGCAACGCACCGCATTGGAAAATATCTGTTTCCCTCTTGAACTTGCAGGAGTGTCACGTAAGGAAGCAAAGCTTAGGGCCCGTGAAATGCTTAATACGGTGGGACTTGCGGAAAAGGAAAACGCCTATCCGGCACAGTTGTCCGGCGGGCAGAAGCAGCGTGTTGCCATAGCAAGGGCGCTGGCTACAAAGCCAAAGGTACTGCTTTGTGATGAGGCTACCAGTGCGCTGGATCCCACTACTACGCAATCTATTTTGGCACTAATCAAGGAGCTCAATCAGAAGCTTGGACTTACGGTTATCATCATAACTCATGAGATGAAGGTAATTGAGCAAATATGCAATAGAGTGGCTATTATTG
>CAYOKA010000172.1:0-4093 GCA_964404395.1 uncultured Oscillospiraceae bacterium
GGTCAGGGACGCGGATGTTATATTCATTACCCATACGCATTATGACCATTTTTCGCTGAAGGATGTAAAAAAAGTCATGAAGGAGGATGCCACATTGGTTATTACTGCCGATGGTGTGGCTAAGGCAGAAAAAAAGGGCATATCCAATATAGAAAAGGTAGCCCCTAATGAATCCTCCAGTGTTGCTGGGATTGAATTTAAGACTGTACCGTCCTATAACCTTAAAAAGCCATTCCATCCTAAGAAAAAGGGTTGGGTGGGTTACATTATAGCAGCAGGAGACGCACAATACTATATAGCCGGAGATACGGATTATATTCCTGAAATGAAGGATATAAAGGCCGATGTGGTATTTCTGCCGGTGGGAGGCACTTATACTATGAATTCGGCTGAGGCCGCTCAGGCGGCGAATATAATAAATCCGTCCGTTGCGGTTCCAATCCATTACGCAGATGTTGTAGGCTCTATCCAGGATGCACAGGATTTTATAAAAGGGTTGAATCCATCAATTAAAGGTGTTTTATTAAAGTAAGGTTAAATATCGGAGGCTTTTTTTACATCACCTGATAAAAGCCTCTGTGCATTGTCGTGCAATATTGCTCTGCGCTCATTCTCGGTCAGGTCCAGCTGCAGGAATCTTTGCAGCTCTTCCTGATGATCCCACATTGGGTAATCTGAGCCGAAGAGCATTTTTTCTACCCCGTGGCGTCTTATCATTTCGACAGCCCTGTCTGGGCCAAGGAAGGCCAGAGAGCTGGATGTGTCCATGTAGATTCTTCTCCCGGCTAGATGCTCCCAGGAAAGATCCCACATTTGATATCCTCCGAAATGTGCAGCGATGACTACCAAATCAGGGAATCTGTCCAGCACTCGCGCAAGCCTTACCGGGCTTGAAAAATCGCTGTTTTTGTCGCCCATATGGATTAGAACAGGCAGCCTTCCTTCAATTTCTTCGTATACAGGCATCATTTCGTCATCATCAATAGCGAATTTCTGGAATTCCGGGTGCAGCTTAACCCCCCTTAACCCTAGTGCTATAATGTTTTCGACTTCTCCGGCTACATCGGCCATATCCGGATGGAGCGTTGAAAAACCGATCAACTCAGGGTGCGAGGCCTGAACGGAGCATAAATACTTATTTATCGGGCGGATCTGCTGCACGGTCGTGGCAGAGGAATGAACAATGAATTTACTGACACCAATGGAACACCCGCTTTTAATCAGGTCATCCACCGTCCCCAGCCGGCTCATCCCCACATCATAATAGTCTCCTATGGCTTTGACTGCCTTTTTTGCTACTTTGTCCGGGAATATGTGTGTGTGAATATCAATAATATCATATTTTCCTTTTTCGCTTATTATGTCCATTTTGATAATCCTTCTGTTCAGTATAATTCTGTTGCACGCTGATGAGCCTGCCTCAAGCAGGCTTGATCAAGCTGTTCAGCTAAGCAGCATCCTGTCATTATCCAGCTCGGTGCCGCTCTTTCGGCTAAACTGATTAACTAGCCAGTCCACCGTGACACCATCGCGCTCTTTCCCACATATATCCATAATAATTTGCCCGTCATGCATCATTATGGTACGTGTTCCATACTCCAGTGCAGCTTTCATGTTATGGGTAATCATCAATGTGCAAAGATTGTTTTCTCTTACTATTTCATCGGTCATTTTTAATACTTTACTTGCAATAGAAGGGTCTAATGCAGCAGTGTGCTCATCCAGCAGTAAAAGCTTAGGCCTGACAATAGTTGCCATAAGCAATGTAAGAGCCTGACGCTGGCCGCCCGAAAGCTTACCGACCTTTTCCCTTATCCTGTTCTCTAAACCCAGATCCAGCAGAGCTAAATGTTCTCTGAATAAAGCCGAATCCGCCTTGGAAATACCGGGTCTTAGGCCTCTGGGTTTGCCCCTTGCATAGGCGATTGCCAGATTTTCTTCTATAGTCATATCAAAGGCAGTTCCCATAAGGGGATCCTGAAACACCCTGCCAATATGAGCAGAACGTTTATGCTCATGAGCTTTTGATATATCTACGTCATCCAGAAATATTTTTCCGTCGTCAATGCTGTATACACCTGATATGCAGTTGAGCAGGGTAGATTTACCTGCGCCGTTTCCGCCTATAACCGTTACAAATTCTCCTTCTTCAAGGGTCAAACTGATGTCTTTCAGGGCAATCTTTTCATTAATGCTGCCCATATTAAAAATCTTTGTGACATTCTCAACTTTTAACATCATCATTACCCCCTTTCACTTTAGCCATGCTGTTCTGCCTTCCTGTAGCTGAAAGCACCTTGTCACGAATAATACCCATGGACAATGCCAGTGCAACGATAATTGCAGACACCAGTTTCATGTCGGTGGGAGGCATTCCAAGCCTTAATGCAATGGCCATAATAAAGCGGTATAGTATTGCGCCGAGCACAACGGCAATCAACCTTCTAAAGAGAGTCCTTGTGCCAAACAGGACTTCGCCTATTATGACAGAGGCCAAACCGATGACGGCCATACCTATGCCCATGCTCAGATCAGTGAAAGCTTGATATTGTGCGATCAAGGCGCCGGAAAGTGCTACCAGGCCGTTTGATAGTGACAGCCCCAAGATAGTGGTCATATCTGTGTCGACTCCAGAAGCCCTAACCATTTTATCGTTGTCACCTGTTGCCCGAAGTACTAATCCCAATTTGGTTTTCAAGAAAAAGTATAACAATATAAGTATCAGAGCCAGTATTACTGTTGAAAGAATTAATGCAATATAGCTCTTCAGCGGTGTATCGTAAAAAGGCGAAAACAGGGTAGGGACGCCCAGTGCTCTGGATAGAGGTATGTTTGGCCTATTGCCCATTACCTTCAGGTTTATTGAATACAAAGCCAGCATCATCAAAATGCCTGACAGAATCGGCTGTATTTTTAGCTTTGTTGTCAAAAGAGCAGTTACGCTTCCTGCTGCGCAACCGGCGAAAAATGCCAGAATCAACCCCAGCACCGGCTGGCCTGCGACACATAAAACAGCGGAGAAAGCAGCTCCTAGGGTGAAGCTGCTATCTACCGTTAAATCCGGCATATTCAGTGTCCTAAAGGATATAAACACGCCTAATGCCATAATGGCATATATTATACCCAGTTCTAAGGATCCCTGTAATAATAAAAGCATTGAAATATCCCCTTAAATATTATTATTCCCCGAATACCTGAGCTGCTTGATTCAGTATGTCATCGGGTATTGTAATACCGATGGCTTCGGCCGTAGCCTTGTTTAGATAGATTTCTACATCATCTATTGTCCTTACCGGAATATCGCCCGGGTTCTTTCCCCCAAGTATCTCAACTGCCATATCAGCGGTTTCACGCCCCAGCATGGTGTAATTAATGCCGTAGGTAGCCAGGCCGCCATCTTTTACCATAGAATCCGCCCCAACATATACGGGAGTCTTAGTGTTTTCTGCAACCTGCGTAACAACAGGCATTGCAGATGCTATAGTATTGTCAATGGGAGAAAAAATGGCATCTGCCTTGTCGGCCAGGGTCTGTGCTACCTGCTGAACCTCGGAAGAATTGGTCACAGTACCATCAATCACTTCAAGGCCGTTACTTGCCGCATATTCCTTTAAATCGTTTATTACCGATAATGAATTTGTTTCCCCTGAATTATAGAGTGCCCCAATTGTTTTAATTTCAGGTGTAATTAGCATTGCAAGCTGCATGATTTTTTCGGCAGAAACAGCATCGGATGTGCCTGTTACATTGCCGCCCGGCTTTTCAAGGCTGCTCACCAGACCGGATCCCAGCGGATCGGTGCATGCCGAAAACAATACGGGAATGTCCGATGTCATATTAGCTGCAGTCTGTGCTGAGGGTGTTGCGATTGCTACAATCATATCACATTTATCTGCTACAAACTTTTGGCAGATAGTGTTCAGATTGCTTTGTTCGCCTTGAGCGCTCTGATAGTCGATTTCAACTTTTTCACCGTCTTTGTAGCCCTTTGAAGCCAATTGTTCAATAAATGATTCTCGAATCGTGTTAAGAGACGGGTGCTCAACAATCTGGACGATTCCGATTCGGGTGACCTTTTTGCCGCCAATACCGC
>CAYOKA010000173.1:0-4065 GCA_964404395.1 uncultured Oscillospiraceae bacterium
TTTGAAATATTGGGCTGGATACCGCCAGAGATTGTTCCACATAGGGTTTGTTTATACAATCGGGTTCGTCCGGAAAAATCCTCTTTATCGCATCCCTGGGCTCCTTCTTCTCAATCAGGGACTCCACCATCCCGAACACACTGTCCGGATCGACATCACCCACCACAAGAATAATCATGTTCGATGGGTGATAAAAGGTATTGTAGCATTTCATCAAGGTATCTGCATCAATCTTGGCAATACTCTGGGCTGTCCCCGCTATATCAATCCTGACCGGATGCAGGCTGTAGTATGCGCCCAGTAGGTTGAAAAACACACGCCATCCGGGATTGTCCTGATACATCATGATTTCCTGACCAATGATTCCCTTTTCCTTTTCCACGCTCTCTTGCGTGATATACGGGTTTTGAACATATTCGAGCAATAGCTCAAAATTTTCATCAAACCTGTCTGTGCAGGAAAAGAGATACACTGTTTGGTTGAAACTGGTATATGCATTTGGATTTGACCCAAGGATTGCAAATTTATCCATCACGCTTCCATCCTTTTGCTCAAAAAGCTTATGCTCAAGAAAGTGTGCTATTCCATCCGGAACCTGTGTCGGAGCATCTTCGCCGGGAATAATGAATCTGTTATCTACAGAGCCGTAATGGGTTGCAAAGGTTACATGCTTTTTTGAATAGCCCTTCTTTGGAACTACAAACGCTTTCAGCCCGCTGCTGTGTTCATATCGGTACAGCACCTCTCCCACTTTATCGTATTGGATTCTATCTATATTCATTGAGCGTTCTCCTCCTCGCTGCCCCTTGGTGAAGTCAGAAAATACACAGTTTCAGGCGAAATTTGATGTGCTACCTGTATAATTTCATCCCCCGTAACACTTTTTATTCTTTCAATAGTATCACTAAAATTATCCCGGCTACCGCTAATGGTCTGACTCAGGTAAAAATCCACAATGCTGATCTGACTGTCCGTGAGCGATCTAATCCCTGTTTCCATGCTCTTTACCGCAGTTTCCATTTCATAATCCGATATGGCACCGTTCTTTATTGCATCCATCTGCTTCAAAATGATATCCAGCGTTTTTTCCTTGTTTCCCATCTCTATACCGCTGCTGATTACCATCAGTCCTTTGAATTTCTCAAGCCGAGAGTACGAGTAATAGGCTAGACTCGCCTTCTCTCTGACGTTCTGGAACAGTTTGGAATGAACGCCTCCCCCAAGGATGCTGTTGTACATCATCAATGAGGAAAAAGCCTGTGCGCCGGGTGCTGTATTTGTTCTAAAGCCAAGGCATAGCTTCCCCTGTGTGACATCCATTGTTTCAGTCACATTTCTGGGCCCGCTATTATGCTTCACTAAAAACCCGTTGGCGACTTCCTTTACATTATTTCTGGAGATTGTGGATAGCCGCTGGGTCACCATGTTTACCTGTTCATCGCTTATGTTGCCGATTAGATAGACTTGCAAGGGGTAAGTTTCAATCATTGTCCTGTAATGATTTGTTAGCTCTGTCTGACTGATTAAATCAATATCCTCCGCCACTCCATAATCATAAAGCGCATAGGGTTCAGTCCTGCAGGCTTCCTCCAGGCATCTATCCACGCTGTACTGCATCTTGTCGTTCACTCTGCTTTCAATAAGCATCCTTAAATTATCCTTCTCCTGTGCAAGGGATGCTTCCCTGAACCTGCCTTTTTCAAATGCAGGCCTTGTTATGATATCGTATAGAAGCTCAAATCCAGATGCAAAAGAGTCTGCTCTGTCAGGAATATAGCGTTCCGATAAAAACTCCGTATAGAAATAAATCACATGGCTTTCGCCCTTCTTTGTTACTCCACAATCGAAGCTGGCTCCGTAGAGGCTTTCAAGCTCCATCGAAATATCACGCAATGTAGGATATGCTGCACTACCACGTCTCATAACAGCAGGAAGCAGCGCATTTTTTGTGACGCTTTGCCTGGTCAGATTGTCCAGAAAAAAGAAATGGATGCTACTTGTCTTGAACTTATCTGTGCTAATCCTGTACACGTCAATCCCGTTAAAGGATGCTACCCTAATTGCCTGTTCACTGCCGATTTCACTACCCATTTATGCTTCCCTTCCTTCCACTCCAATACTTCCTCTGCCCCGCGCAAAGGTCCTACGGCCCCTTCTCCACAAGATGCGGCATAGGTTTATAATAACTGATGCCCATAAACTTTGTTTGTGAATCACTTCCGTTGATGACGGTGACCCAGGATTTGACCAGCGCACCATCCATCCCTTCCATAAGCAGCTTTTGCTCCCCCGGTTTATATTCCGGATTAATCTTATACTGAACAGGTGCCTTGCTTATTTCCAACACCTCGTGAACCCATTCAATACCGGGTCCCGGGCTGCTACCGTAAAAGCCTATATATAGAGTATTCTCTATTCCTTCCGCCCAAATCATTATATCCGAATCCGTGCTGTTTTTAAACCTGAAATCCTTCATACCATATGCCACCGTTGCGTCCTGCCCATAAGGGACATAGGGCACCGGCATAGTATGATTATGTCTTTCTAATATTTCCAGGTTAGAAAGCACAGCAACATTATACAACGTGGATGCAACTTTGCAAACACCGCCTCCTATTGTTTCGGTAAGCATTGTACCAAAATAGGTAGGCCCTTTTCTAAAACCCTTATCTTCAGTATATGGGCCGATAGCATTGTTTTGTGAAAAAACCTCGCCCTGTTTCACTACGATGCCTGCCAGTAAGCTGGCCGCCAGGTGTACATTATATTCCTCTCCGGGAAGAGGATCGCGCAAAACCGTTCTATAGCCGCCCAGGATCACATTCGTATCATTTCTCGATCGTGCCTCCATGAATTCCTCGTCATTCTCCCAGGGCATGCTCCTGGTCGGGCCGGAAACCATGTCAGTGCACAAGCCCTTTTCAATGATTTCTTCCGTATGGAAGCCTCTAAACAGGAGCTTAGAGGTCACTATCGATGGATCATTCAATGATGCTGTCACCGATGATACCCCTCTTGATGACACTAATGGCAATGATGTGCTCGCAGACGCTAAGGAGGCTGATGGTACAGATACTATCGTCCACAATAGCAATGCCTTAATGGTGCAACTAACTGTAATTTTTTTAATGCATTCATATTTTTTCATGTGAATATTTTTGTCACTAGCCTACAAAAATACACTACAAAATAAATTCCAGTAATAATGCACATCAAACTTTCATATTGTCATTTGTGAAAGGATAATCAAAACAAAATGGCCAAAATAAACGGAGGTCAAAAAAATATGGTGGTGTTCCTATCACTCTTCGGCATGGTATGCTGGGGCATCGCACCGGTCTTTGCAAAAGCCGCGCTAAAAAACATCGATCCCGTGGCGGGGCTTGTGCTCCGAACTATCTTTGCGGCTAGTGTAGTCTCGGGCTGGGTGATCATCAGCGGCAACTTCTCGGCTGTCAGCAAAATACCTGCAGGCATCTGGTGGCTAATTGGCACAGAGGCATTACTGGCAACCTTAGCCGGCGATCTGGCATATTATGCAGCGCTTAAAAAGGGGGATGTATCGCTGGTGACTATCATAATGTCAAGCTCGCCCCTAATCACGCTCCTATGCTCCGTGTTTTTCCTGGGTGAGCAAATAACGTTTGCCCGGTTGGTTGGTGCCGGGCTTGTCATCCTGGGAATTATTCTGATAGTCTAGCAAGGCATAAGCTTACTCATATCTCAAGGACTCTATCGGGTCTAGATCCGCCGCTCGTTTTGCCGGATAAACTCCAAATATGAGGCCTATAGCCACAGAACCCATGAAAGCCAGCACAATAACCTGAACATCTATAATAGGAGGTATATTTATCATAGACGATATAACGCCCCCGGAGATGACGCCAAGAATAATTCCAATAATTCCACTGATTCCCGTCATAATAATAGATTCGGTTATAAACTGCATAACAATATCCTTTTTTTGCGCTCCCAGCGCTTTTCTGATACCAATCTCCCTGATTCTTTCCGTAACGGAAACCAGGAGAATATTCACAATACCTATACCGCCGACAATCAGTGTAA
>CAYOKA010000174.1:0-4055 GCA_964404395.1 uncultured Oscillospiraceae bacterium
ATGGTCCAATGGAATAGATACCGGCAGCGATGAACGTTTTATTGAATATGATGCAGTCCCACCCGAAAAAAATGGGGATTATGCATGGCTGATCCATTTTATTCATTCGCTCAAGCCTCAAAAGGGAAAAGGAGCAATTATACTACCCCATGGTGTTCTTTTCAGAGGAAATACTGAAGCAATCATTCGAACCGAAATCATTAAAAAGAAAATCATTAAGGGAATCATAGGGCTTCCGGCAAACCTATTTTATGGCACAGGCATACCCGCTTGTATTATAGTAATTGATAAAGAAAATGCCCATGCAAGGCAAGGCCTGTTTATGATTGACGCCAGCAAAGGCTTTATTAAGGATGGAAACAAAAACAGGCTCCGCGAACAGGACATCCGTAAGATTGTAGATAGCTTCAATAGATTTGTAGAAGCTCCTAAATATTCAAGAATGATTCCTTACAGTGAAATTGAATCCAATGATTATAATCTGAATATTCCTAGATATATTGATAGCAGCGAACCTGAAGATTTGCAGGATATTTATGCCCATTTGTCAGGAGGAATTCCTCAAAAGGATATTGACGTACTGGAGTCTTATTGGGAAGTGTTTCCTTCATTACGGACGGAGCTTTTTAAAGAGAATGGCCGAGATGGCTACTTGGGACTTAATGTAAAAAAGGACAACATTCGGGAAACCATATACCATCATCCCGAATTTACAGGGTATGCCGAGAGAATAAAGAAAGCTTTTGAAGAATGGGAAGCTAACAATTGGACTAAGCTTAATGAAATTAAAAATGGAGAACAGCCTAAGCAGTTCATTGAGGATATTTCAAAAAGTTTACTCGATAAATATAACGAAATCTCACTGATTGATCAATATGATGTCTACCAATGCTTGATGAACTACTGGGAAGAAGCCATGCAGGATGATGTTTATGCCATTGTTTTTGATGGTTGGGAATCAGGCAGAGATATCGAACGAGAAATGGTAAAGAAAAAAGACGGCACCATAACCGGAAAGATGAAATCTTTTGAAGGAAGAGTAATACCCAAAGTCTTAATGATCGAACAATACTTCCAGAAAGAACAGCATGCTATAGATCAGCTGGAAGGTGAACGGGACGCAATAGTCACAAAAATGGAAGAAGTGAAAGAGGAGTATGGCGGTGATGAAGGGTTACTTGCCGAAGTTATCAATGATAAGGGCAATATTACTAAGGGTGAACTGCAAAAACGGATTAAGGAAATAAAGCATGACAAAGAAGTTGCAGAGGAGCTTGAAATCCTATTACAGTATGAGGAACAGATGACAAAAGAATCCAAGTTGAGTTCTGCGATTAAGAATGCGGTTGGAACCTTGGATAAGCTTGTTTATAATCAATATGAAAAATTGAGCATTGAGGAAATAAAAGATCTGGTGGTAGAGAAAAAATGGTGCCGAACAGTATACGAAGGTATCGATACCATCTACGCAGCCATATCTCATAGCTTGACAAACCGCATCATAGAACTGGTAGAAAGATATGAAGAAACACTACCACAAATTGAAGAAGAAGTTGCAGATTATGAAGCAAAAGTAAAATCTCACCTGGAAAGGATGGGGTTTGCATGGAACTAAGAGAAGGATATAAGAAGACTGAAATTGGGGTAATACCTGATGAGTGGGATGTGAAAACAATTGGTCAAATTGGTTTCTTTTCGAAAGGAAAAGGAATTAGGAAAGATGAAGCCCAAAGTGGGGATATTCCTTGTGTTAGATATGGTGAACTTTATACCTTACATGGAGACTATATAAAATTCTTCGGGTCATTTATTTCAAGAGAGGTGTCAAGAACAAGCAAAAAGCTAAAAAGTGGAGATATTTTATTTGCAGGTTCCGGAGAAACCAAAGAAGAGATAGGTAAATCTGCAGCTTTTCTTTATGATATTGAAGCGTATGCTGGTGGGGATGTAATAATCTTATCTCCCCAATATGGAGATTCGCTTTTTTATGGATTTCTATTCAATTCGACGTTAGTTAATAAACAGAAAGCTAATAAGGGACAAGGAGATGCGATCGTTCATATTCATGCTTCTTCATTATCTGATATATTAATACCCCTTCCTCCTCACCCAGAACAACAGGCTATAGCCGCAGTCTTATCAGATGTTGATGGTCTTATCAGCTCTTTAACTAAGTTAATTAATAAAAGGAAAAACATCAAGCAAGGTGCGATGCAGGAACTGCTTACAGGAATGAAAAGGCTTGAGGGGTTTAGTGGAGAATGGGTTCAAACAACATTGGATGAAGTTTGCGAGATGATAACAACTGGAAAATTAGATGCGAATGCAATGAAACGAGAGGGGCAATATAGGTTTTATACTTGTGCTAAAGATTATTTTCTGATTGATGAATATGCATTTGATGCGGAAGCTTTGCTAATTTCAGGCAACGGGGCCAATGTTGGGTATATCCATTATTATAAAGGTAAATTCAATGCCTATCAACGGACTTATGTTATTATAGGGTTTACTGAGAATATATTATTCATAAAGCTCTTTTTAGAGAAACATCTTGCTGATAGAATAAGTACAGAAGTTAATGCTGGAAACACACCTTACATTAAAATGGATACTCTGACTGATATGATTATTTCACTACCAGCAACCAGAGAAGAACAAACCGCAATAGCAAATATCCTTTCCGACATGGATACTGAAATCGAAGCGTTGGAACAAAAACTGAACAAATATAAGACCATTAAGCAGGGCATGATGCAGGAACTGCTGACAGGCAGAATTCGTTTGGTATAGGGGGTAATGTAATTGAGTGGCGTTGGCGAAAGAGAACGGGTTACACAAAATCGTGTAGTAAAGCTTTTTCGAGATAAACTGAAATACATTTATCTTGGAAATCTGCATGACCAGGAGAACTCCAATATTGATGAAGAAAGACTCAAAGAATATCTATCTTCACAAGGGCATTCTGAAGAGCTTATTCGTCGTGCCATAAATTCACTTGTAGATACAGCGAAAAAGCCGGATCTCTATTATGCCAACAAAGAAGTATATTCACTCATGCGATATGGTGCTTCCGTTAGAGAAAATGTCAGCGCACACAATCAAACCGTCAAATTCATCAACTGGGAAGAACCGCATAAAAACTATTTCTATATTGCAGAAGAAGTAACGGTTAAGGGCGAGCATACTAAAAGGCCAGATATTGTCTTATATATCAATGGCATTGCTGTCTGTGTCCTTGAGCTAAAGCGCAGTATTGTATCTGTCTCTGAGGGTATCAGACAGAACCTTGACAACCAGACCAACGATTTTATCAGACCATTTTTCTCAACCATACAATTGATTATGGCAGGTAATGATACGGAAGGGCTTCGAATCGGCGTTATTGAAACTAAAGAAAAATATTTCACGGAATGGAAAGAGGACGAAAAAGCTACCGATACTCTATCGTTATTTATCAAAGCACAAAGTGAAGCAGAAGGTTATAAGATGGATCGCCATTTGATCAGCCTCTGTCAGAAAGAACGGATTATTGATATTATTTATAATTTTATTGTGTTTGATAGCGGGGACAAGAAAATGTGTCGCCACAATCAATACTTTGGAGTATTAGCAGCAAGGCAAAGAATAAAAGCCAAGGAAGGTGGCATTATCTGGCACACCCAGGGAAGCGGTAAGAGCCTTACCATGGTATGGTTGTCTCGCTGGATTAAAGAAAATATACCGGAGTCAAGAATCTTAATTATCACCGATCGGGAAGAATTGGACGATCAGATTGAAAATAAAGTCTTTGGTGCTGACGGGGTTGGGGACGAAATATATCGTACCAAAAGCAGTGCGGATTTAATTGAGAAACTCAATGCTACCACACCAAGAGTAATATGTTCGTTAATTCACAAGTTTGGACGAAGTAAGGGCGATGACGACAAGGCATATGACAGCTACATTGAGCAGCTTATGGCCAGTCTGCCTCCAGGTTTTAAATCAAAAGGTGAATTCTATATTTTTGTGGACGAGTGTCACAGAACACAATCGGGGAAACTTCACAAAGCTATGAG
>CAYOKA010000175.1:0-4048 GCA_964404395.1 uncultured Oscillospiraceae bacterium
CCGGTTTTTACATCCAATACTATTTTATCTGCACCTGATGCAATCTTTTTGCTCATAATGCTGCTGGCGATTAATGGTATGCTACTCACCGTAGCTGTAACATCTCTAAGGGCATAGAGCTTCTTATCGGCTGGGGCAAGATTACCGGTCTGACCTGCCAAAGCAATGCCAATTTCCTTTACGTTACGAATAAACTCTTCCTGATTTAAGGAGGTACGCAGCCCCCTAATGGATTCAAGCTTGTCTATCGTTCCCCCGGTATGTCCAAGACCTCTGCCGGACATTTTTGCTATGGGAACACCGCAGACTGCCACAATAGGTGCGATTACCAGGGTAGTCTTATCCCCTACGCCACCGGTACTGTGCTTGTCCACCTTGACGCCCGGTATTTCTGACAAGTCTATCCTGTCACCCGAATCTGTCATGGCTAATGTAAGATCTGAGGTCTCTCGGGTATTCAGCCCCCTGATAAATATAGCCATAAGCAGCGCAGAGGCCTGATAATCAGTAATTTCCCCATTGCAGAAGCCAGTTATGAAAAAACGGATTTCTTCTGTGGACAGCTCTTTCCCATCACGCTTCTTTTCGATAATATCAACTATTCTCATAATACAACATCCTTATAGATCATTTTATAAAAAGATTTTGCATCGAAGTCGCCTCCCGTATCAAAAACCTCCGAAATAGTCTGCGCAACATCGGCAAAGGTCTTGCGTATATGGAGGTTTACGCCCTTCCGTAAGCATTTCCCATAAACCAGCAAAGGAACATACTCCCTCGTATGATCCGTACCTTCTGTTGTAGGATCGCACCCGTGGTCAGCCGTTATGATAAGCATATCACGATCATCCAGCGCCTCCAGGAGCTCTGGCACCCTATTGTCAAATTCAGTTAACGCTTGCGCATAACCCTCAACATTATTTCTGTGTCCAAAATGCATATCGAAATCAACCAAATTGGTGAAAATCAAACCGCTAAAGCGTTGATGCAAAAAATCCAGTGTTTTATCCACACCGTCCATATTACCTTTGGTATGAACCGCCTCCGTGATACCTTCACCTGCAAAAATGTCCTCGATTTTTCCTACGGCTTTTACTTCCTTCCCCTGCTGCTTCACATAGTCCATTATGGTCTTCCGAATAGGTTTTAACGAAAAATCGCGCCTTCTGTCTGTACGAGTAAAGCTTCCACCCGTTCCGATAAACGGACGTGCAATAATCCTTCCGACGGCATGCTCGCCTGTCATTATTTCCCTTGCAATTTGGCAAATCTCATATTGTCTTTCAATTGAAATTACTTCCTCATGGGCAGCAATCTGCAATACACTGTCCGCAGATGTATAAATAATTGGATATCCTGTCTTTACATGATGTTGACCTAATATCTTTATAATTTCAGTGCCTGATGCAGGATAGTTCCCCAGTGTTTTAGTTCCTATGGCTGCCTCCAAGCGGTCTACAAGATCCCTTGAAAACCCTTCCGGGTAGAGGGGAAAAGGTTTGGTAATCGTAATACCTGCCAGCTCCCAATGGCCTGTCGTGGTATCCTTTCCTACAGATCGTTCGGTCATTTTACCGTAACAGCCTATCGGCTCCTTTACCGCAGAATAGCCGACCGTTCCATCTATACAACCCAAACCCAGCTTTTCCAGATTCGGCAAAGCAAATCCTTCAATGGCCTGTGCAATATTTCCCAACGTGTTGCTGCCTTCATCACCATACTCAGCAGAATCAGGCTGTTCACCTATTCCGACGCTGTCCAGTACAAGTATAATAACTCTGTTCATCTCAATCTCCTTAAGTCCGCATGTATCAAGTGTTTGTATTGATAATATTGTATCACAGTTATTCCAAAAGAAAAAACCCACAAGCTTAGCAGGTTTTTTAAAATATTTACTATATTAACGCAATGTTATATGCAACTCATTCAATGCAACTGTAGGCAAAAAGAATCATGCCCGAGGATGCGTTTTCTTGTAAACTTCCCTTATTCTGTTCTTTGCAATCTGAGCGTAAATCTGTGTGGACGAAATATCCGAGTGCCCAAGCATTTCCTGAATAGATCTCAGGTCAGCTCCATTTTCCAATAAATGAGCCGCAAAGGAATGTCGAAGAGTATGCGGTGTAATATCCTTACTGATCTGAGCCTGATTTTTGTACTGCTTGATAATCTTCCAGAAGCCCTGCCTGGTGAGTCTGCCGCCATTTACATTGACAAACAGCGCTCTTTCATCCACACGCTGTATCAGCATTGGACGCGACTTGCTGAAATACTCCTTGAGCGCACTGATTGCAATAGAGCCTATCGGGATTACTCTCTCACGGGAGCCTTTATTACACCTGATGTAGGCCATTTCAATGTTCAAATCCTGAATGTCCAGCTGTATCAGTTCGGATACCCTGATTCCTGTAGCATAAAGTAACTCGAGCATTGCTTTGTCACGGTATCCCTTCATATCTACACACTGCGGCTGCTCCAGCAGAAGCTCAACCTCTTCCGGAGAAAGAATCTGTGGCAGCTTTTTTTCCACCTTTGGCGATTCAAGCTCAGTCGTGGGATCCTGATCAATCAGTTTATTCTTTGCCATATACTGATAAAAAGACCGTATTGACGCCAGGTTTCGTGATATCGTCGATGTCGCCCGTCCTTTTTTCTGAAGATAAAGCAAATATGTAATCACAGTTGTTTTATTGGAATTAGATATGTTTTGCAGGTTGATTCCCCGCAAATACGTAAAATACTGTTCAATGTCACGCCGGTAGGACTGCAACGTATTCATCGACAGACGCTTATCTCTTTCCAAAAAGGTAACAAACTTTTGCACTAAAGCTTCCATGAGCTACTTCCCTTCTTTATATAAATTTTATATAAATTTGCAATTATACCATTATTGCATACCAAGTTGATTTTAATACATTTTATATGTTTTTAAAAGAAATATTTTCTATTTATTTCTTTATGTAAATATTATATACTAAATTTACCTGTTTATACTTAATTTTATTGTTTTTTTATTTCTTTTATATTGCACCTATGGAAATCATTCTGAGTAAAATCGGTGTAACATAAGCATCGAATGCTATTCCTGCAAGGATAATGCAGCTGAAAAGCAGTGTTACCAAGCAGTAAGAAACAAATGCCGACTTTAGTCCGGATTTTTTACCATCATCTTTTGGCTTGCTTTTTGTGATATTCATTGAGAAATTTATACCATTTACGCCGATTGCAATAAGACACGGCACTATAATTATTTCCTTAGGCAACAGTGCAAAACACGAAAACAGAAGACCCTTCATACCAAGTGCACTTATAATAAATCCGGAACTGAATCCGGTAATAAAGCCACGAATTCCTAAAATGATAAAAATGAAGGGTAAACCGATTATCGTTACCCCCAAAACCCACAGCAGTCCTATTACTTTTAAATTTTGGAGCAAAGCTATGTAAAAGAGCTCGCTGCTGTTCACATTCAGATTGTCAAACAACTGTAGGAAACCTTGGAAATAGTGCGACAGCTCATCCCGTTGCATAGTACTTAATCCGTTAACTGTAAATGCTCCGGCAGAGACACCAAGAGTAAATGTCATTAACAAAAACAGATATGAATTGCGGTTGTTCTTTATATGCTCTTTTATCATATTTTGAAGCTGCTTTACCAATATCTTTCCCCCGAAAATAAATTTACAATATCATCATATGCGAATGATATTGTAAACTATTCCGACTGGAAAATGTCTTACTGTATTTAGTGTCTGACTATATGTACAGATGGTTACTTGTAATCGACGTTTATCGTGCCGCTAATAATTCTATCGGCAAGGAAAATACCTATAATGCTCTTTGCGTCTGTTATCTTCCCGTCCAGCACCATATTGATAAGCTCTTCTACCTTATATTTCTCCGTAAAAATAAATTCATCATCATCCGCACAGGCATCCCCCTCCTGTAACCCGACAGCTGCGTACAGATGAAGAATTTCATCGGAAAACCCCGGTGTACTGTGAATGCTGACAATGTGAATTATCTGGCGGGCAGTAAGACCGGTTTC
>CAYOKA010000176.1:0-4031 GCA_964404395.1 uncultured Oscillospiraceae bacterium
CCTTAAGAAAAATACTTTGCATAACTATTGTCTATCATAATGTGGAAATAGTCAACGCGATTTCGCAACCCGGTTGCACCATGTGCAACCGAAATGGTTTTCCCTTTTCACTCTATCACATTGCCTTTTTATCTGGAAGTGTCGGTATTACATGTAAAAATCCCGCTAAATTCATTCTCAAAATTTAGCGGGATCCGTATTACATTTACACCATTCAGTATTTGATTTGCACTACTTCCGTGCCACTTCACTTCCATGCCACCTTCGTGCCATTCTACTCTACCTATACACCACTTTCGCAGCTCCTTACCCACTTCTGCGCCGCTCCCGTGGCTCTATTCCACTCTTATGCCATAAACAGCTTTATATCATCTTCAACTGTGCCAATGCCTGCAATTCCAAATTTCTCGATCAGCACCTTCGCCACATTCGGTGACAGGAAGCCCGGCAGCGTCGGACCGAGATGAATATTTTTCACGCCCAGATATAGAAGTGCCAAAAGCACGATTACTGCCTTCTGTTCATACCAGGCGATATTAAAGGCGATTGGTAATTTGTTTATATCGTCCAGACCGAACACTTCCTTAAGCTTCAGGGCAATAACTGCCAATGAATAGGAGTCATTGCACTGGCCTGCGTCAAGCACTCTCGGGATTCCGCCAATATCGCCCAGATCCAGCTTATTATAACGATATTTTGCACATCCGGCGGTCATTATTACAGTATCCTTAGGAAGCTTCCGGGCAAACTCCGTATAATAGTCTCTGGACTTCATTCTTCCGTCACAGCCGGCCATGACAAAGAACTTCTTTATTGCGCCGGACTTGACGGCCTCAACCACCTTGTCAGCCAATGCCAGTACCTGGTTGTGGGCAAATCCGCCCACAATACTTCCCTTTTCAATCTCTTCAGGTGCAGGCAGTGTCTTAGCAAGCGCAATGATTTCCGAAAAGTCCTTTTTGCCCTTTTCGTCGGCTTCAATATGCTTGCATCCGGGATAGCCGGTTGAACCTGTTGTAAAAATCCTTCCCCTTACCTCTTCACTTCTTGGAGGAACGATACAGTTGGTAGTAAACAAAATAGGACCACGGAAGGATTCAAACTCCGTAATCTGCTTCCACCAAGCATTTCCATAGTTGCCAACAAAATTATCATATTTTTTGAAAGCGGGATAGTAGTGAGCAGGCAGCATTTCTCCGTGGGTATACACATCCACTCCTGCATCCTTTGTTTGCTCCAGCAGCTGCTCCAGATCTGTCAGATCGTGACCGGAAATAAGGATCGCCGGATTCTTTCTGACACCTATGTTTACTTCCGTTATTTCCGGAGTGCCAAACCTGGAAGTGTTGGCCTCATCCAGAAGTGCCATAACCTTTACGCCGTATTCTCCGGTTTTCAGCGTAAGTGCCACAAGATCATCAGCGGAAAGAGAATCGTCCAGTGTTGCTGCGAGGCCTTCATATATAAAAGCGTTTATATCCAGGTCTTCCTTGCCGATGTTTTTCGCATGTTCGGCATAAGCCGCCATACCCTTAAGCCCATAAATAATCATTTCCCGCAGCGAGCGAATATCCTCATTCTCAGTTGCAAGCACACCAACGGAGGCAGCCTTTCCAAGCATCGCTTCCCCCGGCTTTACTGTAAAGGTCGCAGCATCATGTAAGTCATCTGCATTAACAGATTTCCTGATATTATCTCTGATAGAAAGCACTTTCTGAATCTGCCTCGTAATTGATTCTGCATCAAAGTTCGCATTTGTTATAGTCATAAACAAACTGCTGAGCACCTCGTAATTAGCATCTCTAAGCTTACTAATATCTACTTCGCCCTTAACGACAATGTTCGAAATACCCTTCAATGTATAAATAAGAAGATCCTGTAACGCTGCAACCTCATCATTCTTCCCGCATACGCCCTTGATTGTACAACCGGTATTCTTTGCGGTTTCCTGACATTGATAACAAAACATACTCATCTTAACCCCTCCTGTATTTTGTCATATATTGCTGTTTCTTGGCTGATTATATAAATCGCGTACCCCTGGTCCCATCGAATTATATACCCTCGTAATATAACAAATAAACAGGTTTTCTCAAATGGATATTCAATGAGCGCTTGCGCGAATTGTACGCCAAAACGCGGGCACTTTAGTGCTTTCCTTACGCGTTTTGTGTGTATCGCGCCGCGAGCATTTTATCAAATGCTCCTTCAGTGAGGGATTGAACCCACCACTGAAGTGGAAATTTGTTTATCCCCCGCCTATAGAGGCAGGGGTCTTAGGAGCATTTGATAAATGTTACACAGCTCACTGCTGCCAATTCTACTCATAAGTCTTGAAGCCCTCTCCCAGGACCTCTGTAACCTCATGTAGTATAATAAATGCGGACTGGTCCGTTTTCTTAACA
This sequence comes from uncultured Oscillospiraceae bacterium, assembly GCA_964404395.1. Taxonomy (GTDB): domain Bacteria; phylum Bacillota; class Clostridia; order Acetivibrionales; family DTU013; genus JAAYBT01. The sequence goes on from CAYOKA010000176.1 coordinate 2,406, forward strand.
AGTGCCTTCAATAAAGGAAGCTGTCCCCGCTGTATTACACAGAATAGCACCTTTTTGTCGCTTTTTGTGTACATGCCTATCCCGTTCAGGGCAGTAACCCCCCTGTCAAGCTCCCTCATTATGTCGTCGGCAATCTCCTCTGCGTGGTCTGATATGATATAAACCCCTTTTGCAAAATTAATACCCTCAAGGATGATGTCCACGAGTTTTGCAGAAATGTACAGTGAAAGCATCGAATAAAGCGCCAATAAAATGCTGTTGAAGGCAATTGCAGCAAATATGATGACTGCCCCGTCAATGAACAACAAAGCCTTGCCTACTGTCATAGTGGGGTTAAAATGGTGCACAATTTTTGCGGCCAAATCTGTCCCGCCTGTTGTCGCCCCGGATCTGAAAACAAGACCCAAGCCCAATCCCATAAAGAAGCCGCCAAAAATTGCATAAAGCAGATAATCCGGACCGGATGCAAGATATTCAAGCTCAAGCTGGGAAATAAACCGGCTGGTAAATGGTTCTGCAATGTCAATGACGACGGACAGAAATACTGTGCTGAAAAGCGTCCGCATAATAAACCTGCGACCGATAAACTTCATTCCAAAAATAAAAAGGGGAATATTCAATAGCAGCATAAGTGTACCTACAGGCAGTCTTTCGTCAATCAGATAAAAAATAACGGTCGCTATGCCTGTAACACCGCCCGGCGCTATTTTATGAGGCACCAGAAAAATATTGATGGCCAAAGCCGTAATAATTGAGCCGAGTATTATCCATAAATAGTCCTTCAACGCCTGTAAACGCTTCTCTTTGTTTTTAATAGTCAGCACCTCCTATCAGGACAAAAAACTGTTAAAACAATCCGTAATGAATCTGCTATAAGAATACCATAATTTTGCCCCATTTAGAAAAGATTTAGCAAAATCGCCATGCCTTAGTGGCTATTCAACATAGTTAGCGACAACGCTGTTCGTGGAGCTTGTGTTTACTGCTCCAAAGACCTGCTTTGTGCTGAGTCCCGCCCTTTGACAAAATAGCATTCTTATACTATATTTGAATGGATTAGAGGAGAAGCTGCCATGCGAAAAACTGTAGACATACTGGGTATTCCCGTGGATAGTATAAAAATGAGTGAAGCCGTTGAAAGAATCGGGGCTTTTATAGGAGAAGGCGGTGTACACAGCGTATACACTCCAAATTCCGAAATCATGATGGCCGCGCAAAGAGACCCGCAGCTGCGGAGCATTATGATAAATGCAGATATGCTTACGGCTGATGGTGCAGGCGTTGTGCTGGCTTCAAAGATACTTGGACATAGCGTCCCAGAAAAGGTATCGGGCTTCGACCTCGTCTGCGAAATTTTCAGGGCATACGCCCGCAAGGGTATACGCTGTTTTCTGTTAGGCTCTGCGCCGGGTGTTGCCGAGCAGGCAGCTAAAAATATAAGCAAGGATTATCCCGGCCTTATTGTTGCGGGCTATCAGGATGGCTATTTTACTGAGGACCAGGATGAGGAAATTACCAATACAATCAATGCCTCTAATGCAGACATTCTCCTGGTAGCACTGGGCGCTCCGAAGCAGGAAAAATGGATATTCAGCCATAAGGGCAGGCTAAATGTCAAGGTCTGTA
>CAYOKA010000177.1:0-4023 GCA_964404395.1 uncultured Oscillospiraceae bacterium
GGGTGCTCGGAAAATTAAGTTCCGCACTGCTCGGTTTTGTACTTGCCAAAAACAGCAAAAGGTGTTTACACCGAAGGCAAAGGAAACAAAGCCCGAAAAATATGCTTGGGAGGAAGACTGATGAATTTTAAAAAGCACACGGCGTTTATGATTGATTTTATATCAGATTTCGTAAATGGCGAGATAGAGCGGTATTTTTTTGATTTGGATTACTCTGCCTATGTGATAGAGCATTTTCCACATATGGAGCTTGAAAACAGCAGATTTGCGGACAAGTTTGCTTATACAGTAGACCGAGCATATGAGCGCGGAACTGATCTTGGTCTGTCAGATGAAGAGTTTAGGGTTGAAATCTCAAACGCCCTTAATAAATGGCTGGATAAGTAAATAACCTGACATAATCTAAATGAACAGGTCTGACACTATTTGACGCTTACAATTAGGTTTACATGTTCACAAAGACCTTTGTCTCCAGAAACAAAAACCACGGGTACTCCTACTAATGATGCGGTAAATGAATTAATCAAAAATTCGCTAGCAAGTTCACCGTTGATTTTTAAGTATGATAGCTCGGTTTCCAATGTATGTGATAATGGATTTCCATCAGAACTTGCATAAGAATGATATCCAATCATCAGTACTGCATCAAAAGAATTATTTAATTCTTGCATCATACAAAACGGATGTCCACTAAAAGCTCGGATTAGCTTAGTATTTATCGGTAATCCACCAAAGTTTAAGTTCCGCCCGACACCATGTGCATCTTTTATCCATATTTCTTGAGCACCAGCATCATTTGCACCTTCACATGCTGCCTTTACTTCTTTCATTAGTTCTTCACAAAATGGGGAGTAATCAGGCTTCCATCTAGTAGCCTCATCCCAGTTCACAATTCCTGCTATTCCTTCAATATCAGCGCTTATATAGATCTTCATAACATGTCCCTCCGTATTTTTAAAACTTCGTAGACTTTCCCAAGTAAAAAGACCCGTGAGATTGTGATTATTTCATATAACGTCCCGCAGTCGCGACGCCGATGAGCAGTGCGGATGTTGAGCGGCAGCGAATCACACTTACAACATCCACGAATAGCCTCTAGCTGAGCCGCATCAAGTCTATCAAGGGCAAGCCAGGCTGCATGGGCGAGCAGTAAGTATGTTGAGTGCGCCAGCACGAACTTCCTCTACAACATACAAGAAAGCGAAGCGGAACGACCAGCCGCTCTGCGAATCGGTGTGGCGTGCTGCAGGGACTATCATTAAATGAACCGGAACCAACTCAGGGTCTCAAACCATGCACGCCCTTGCGCTGACTGCTTTGTTAGTCGTCGTATCGCTCATCCTCCGGCCGTACGGCGGAGTCAAGGCCGGATTTTTCTTTTTCTTGCATTCTTTCAACATATATAAACATTACGCATAATAAAGTTTTATATTATGCGAATATTATAGGGTTAATTATCAATGCAATCAAATTTTGATAATGTCCATAAGAACATAAAAGTTAACACACCTTTCAAACGTTTAACTACTCTTTCCCAAACCTCAGGTTCACCCCAAGACCAATTGGGAGACCAGCTACCGTCTTTTTCCTGCGATTTTATTAAAAAATTAAAATTGTTTTTAACTGCATCTTTATATGTTGCATAATACGGGTGATTAGGTGAATCTATCCAGTGACAAAGTTTGTATGCGTTTTCAGTACCCCAATTTTCATCAAGAATTGAAATCAATTTACCGTTCCCCATAAGGGTTGTTAATAAATTATTTTTCAAATCCTCATCTTGTATAGCATTTGCAAAGTACACATTTGACATCATATCGTATTGTCCAAACTCGTAACCAGAGTTAATTTTTTCAATTGCAACACTCATTACAGTATCAAGTAACTCTTTGGGAACAAGTGAGCTGTATTTGACAAGTATCCCTGCCAATGCAGAGTTCGTGTTGGGGTTATAATGGTTTATTAAATCCGCCCTATCTTTCGGAATAAAAGGTTCGCTTTCTTCATATTCCCACCAGAAAGCATGTGGATAGTCATTTGCTGCAGGAACTACAAGATTATTCCATTCACCTGATATTCTGTTATAGTTGTCAGCAATATAAGAAATAAGTTCTTTAATCATTGGATGTTCACATGGTATTTGCCCTAAATAATAAATATAACGACAAGCACTTTCGGTATGTTTTAAGCATGAATAAGGATATTCAAAATCATAATCAAGTTTACCAAACCCACCATCTTCATTCTGATATGCTGTGAGGATATCAATTACTTCGTTAATTGGCTTGTCCTCAAAAAAGTATTCAAATATGGCGAGGTCAATATCTTGTGCCTGTGTTTTCATAAGCTCTCGGGCTTTTTCAAATTGCGTTTTTGACAACTTTTTCATCACTTTAACCTCCAAATATATACAATGTAAATTCGCACTTTATTACCATTGCGCAGAGCGTCATTTCGCCCGTCGGCCGGAGGCCCGGGCGACGTCGGTGGATGGTATTGCATATAACATCTAGCAGTCGCGACGCCGATGAGCTGGACCCGCAGAGCCCTTCTCCCTGGCGGTGCTTGCACCCCGGTTGCATGGGCGAGCAGTGTAGCGAAGCGGAACGACCAGCCCAGTGAACCGGTGTGGTGCCTGCTCGAGCTCCTGCTGTCAATGGTATAAGGCCGGAGGATTTTCCACTGGCACCCTTGCGCTTACTGCTTTGTTATGCGCAGTATAGTCTGCCTTCGGCCGTACGACGGAGTCAAGGCCGGATCTTCTTTACTTCTTCCATTTCAACATATATAAAGAATGTGTATTCTTTCATATATACATTATGCAAATTATGAGCATCAGTCTCGAAGAGACTGCACCCTTTCATAAGCTAAATCCAGATATTCTCTTGCGGATAGAGTGCTGTAAATTTGGCTTTTTTCATGTTTTGGATTAAAGTCCACTTCTAGCGTCAGACAATCAATAACTTTACACATCTTCAATTTCTCTTTTACACCCCACCAATTCACTGTACCATCATAGGGAAGTAAATGAGTATCGGCATCACCACAATTATCATCAATATGAACAGCGAATAATCTGTTTCCATAACGAGATAAGCAATCGCCATCATGGTGAAAACAATTTTCATGTCCACTATCATAGCAAAATCCAAGATAATTAGATTTTATATTTTCAAAAATATAGTCAAGATGCTGCAAAAAATTCAGATTCTCAAAAGCAAGATAGACCTCATTATTCTCAGCAATATCTACCAGCCTTTTGATACGATCCATACCTATTTGAGTAATTTCCACAGGCTTTGAAAATCCGGTAACATGTATAACTGCAACCGGAATATTGTGTTGCCTACAATCATTAACACATGAAACAAGCATATTGAGGTAATCTCCCCCTTCAAGGTTATCAAGCCATAAATTGTTCGGATGATTAAATGGCGTATGAATATTGTCAATATGTAATCCCATTCTCCTTGCCATTTCTGGTTGAAGATACTTATCCTCGTCACCCCACCAAAGAGAAGTCGCTTCAAAGCCAGCCTGCTTAATCATTTGCAGGCGTTCTTCTATTGGTAATGGATAACTGAACCATGAGAAAATTCCTAGCTTCGTCATTTCTCTATACCTCCATAATCCTATAATATAGCTAATTCCTACTTCGCACTAGTTTACATTTGCACAGAGCGATATATTCGCCCCAGCCACGGAGTACGGGGCGACGTATCCGGCGATGATTTCATATAACGTCTCAGCAGTCGCGACGCCGATGAGCAGTGCGGATGTTGAGCGGCAGCGAATCACACTTACAACATCCACGAATAGCCTCTAGCTGAGCCGCATCAAGTCTATCAAGGGCAAGCCAGGCTGCATGGGCGAGCAGTAAGTATGTTGAGTGCGCCAGCACGAACTTCCTCTACAACATACAAGAAAGCGTAGCGGAACGACCAGCCCTGCTCGGCGAAGATAGAGGCGGGCGGTGCTCCGTCACCTAGTATGTTGAGTGCGTAAGCACGAATTACCTTTACA
>CAYOKA010000178.1:0-4015 GCA_964404395.1 uncultured Oscillospiraceae bacterium
CATCTGTGGAATCCTTCTGCCATTCCATCATCCGCCGCAGCCAGTCCATCTTATTATCCAGCTCAGTTCTGCCGGCAATTCCCTCCTTGTACTTCCAGTGTGCCGCAATACCTACCTCCGCGACCTTATGCATCTCCCACGTCCTGATCTGCACTTCGAATGGGCGTCCCTCATGTCCAATCAGTGTAGTATGCAGCGACTGATACATGTTAGGCTTCGGCATAGCAATATAATCCTTAAATCTGCCCGGCATGGGTTTGTACAGGTCATGAACCAATCCAAGCACAGCGTAGCAGTCCTTCACAGTACCTACAATAACCCTCACAGCGAACAAATCATAGATTTGATCCAATGTCTTGTTTTGCGTTTGCATCTTCCGGTAAATACTATAGAAATGCTTTGGACGACCGTCAATCTTCGTCTCAACGTTCATCGCCTTTGTCCTTTTATCGATTTCTTCCTTTATCTCCTCTATAAATGCCTCCCGTTCCAGGCGTCTGATAGCAATTTTGTCCACCAGATCATAGTATTCCTTTGGGTGCAGATAACGCAGACACATGTCCTCCAGCTCGCCCTTTACTTTCGCTATACCAAGCCTGTGAGCCAGTGGTGCATATATTTCCAACGTCTCTCTGGCTTTGTACAACTGTTTTTCTGCCGGCATATACCTGAGCGTATACATGTTGTGCTGCCGGTCCGCCAGCTTAATTAGGATAACCCTTATATCCTTGGCCATAGCCATAAGCATTTTTCGGAGATTCTCCGCTTGTTGCTCTTCCTTTGTGGTATATGGAATCTTGTCCAGCTTTGTAACTCCATCCACCAAATCAGCAGTATCAGCTCCAAACTGCTTTTTCATCTCAGCGAAGGTATAGTTAGTGTCCTCAACAGTATCATGGAGCAAGCCTGCAATAATCGTAGTACAATCCAATTCAAGGTCAGCAAGAATATGGGCAACCTCAACAGGATGGGTAATATAAGGCTCCCCAGACTCTCTCAGCTGTCCATTGTGCGCGCTGGACGCAACTTCGTATGCCTTTTCCAATAAGGCAAAATCACAACTGGTATTATATGCTTTTATTTTTGTGATTAGCTTATCAAATCGGCTCCTCATTCATTGCCTCCTCAAAAACTCTTATATAAGGCTTTTGCCTTATATAGCAACGACAGAACTGATTTTATAGCCCTTAAGCTTATTTCTCCCATTCAGCTCACTCAGCTCAATGAAAAATACCAGTCCGGCCACTATTCCGCCAAGCTTTTCAACAAGCTTGATATTCGACTCTATCGTTCCGCCTGTGGCTAACAAATCATCCACAATAACAACTCTTTGCCCGGGCTTAATAGCATCCTCATGTATTTCAAGGACATCCGTACCGTATTCCAGCTCATACTCAATCCTCTTTGTCTTATAGGGAAGCTTGCCGCTCTTTCTGATAGGTACAAAGCCTTTGTCCAGCGCATAGGCCAGGGGCGCACCAAAAATGAATCCCCTGGATTCAGGACCGACAATCAAATCGAATTCGCCCAACTCCCATGCCAAATCCTTCATTTCTTCAATACTTTGCCGCAGCGCATTGTGATCTTGAAGAACGGTAGTAATATCAATGAAATCAATACCCTCCTTTGGAAAATCGGCCACATGTCTGAGCTTTGCCTTTAAATCCATAGTACAACAACCTCCCATTATACGCTTTGTTCTTTTATGTCCTGAAGCATCATATAATGACGCGACGCCTCCAAACCAACCTTATCATTGCTGTCTATCAGCTTAACCCTTACCGTCTTCCTGATAGTTAATATAACCATTATAGTCATTTGTTTTGTTAAAAACAATATTTTTGTCGAAGAACTACTCATTACAGCATGGCCTTATATCCCTCAAATTCAACTGAAGCCGCTCAGTTTCCTTCCAAACATTGATTTCAGGCACAAATACGGCATCCACTACATCTCCCGGGCCAAGCTTCCGAGCATGATTCCCCATATTAAAGCCCACGGCATCCACTGTAAACGCACCATCCGCCAGCTTCAGCCTTAGGTGCTTTCCACCGCTCATCGTCCTGATATCCACAGCCGAGAGTGCAAGGTATCCAAATTGCGGGCTTGGGTTTGCTTCTCCAAAGGGTGCCATTGCGGCCAGCTCACGGACAGCGCTCATCGTAATATCCCCACGCTCCAGAAGAACATCTACCCTTACATGGGGCACCAAATCATCATCTGTCAGGATTGCGTCTGCATATTCATTGATGCGGGTCCTCAGTTCGTTAATCCTGCCCTCCTGAATGGTCAGCCCGGCAGCCATCTCATGCCCCCCAAACCTTTCAAACAGATCCTCGCACAGGGTGAAGGCCTTAAACAAATTGAAGCATTTGATGCTCCTGCCAGAGCCCTTCCCTATACCCTCTTCTACTGAAATAACAATACAAGGCCTGCTATATCTTTCAACCAGCTTTGATGCCACAATACCAATAATGCCCTGATGCCAGCCCTCACCTGCGACTACCAGCACCTTATGCTTGTGAGGAGCCAGCTTTTCATCCACATATGTGATGGCCTCTTCAATAATAATATTCTCCGCTTCCTGCCTGCTCCTATTCTCCATGTCCAGCTCCTTAGCCAATGCTTCCGCCAGCATCCGATCCTGTGCGGTAAACAGCCTGACACCCCTGTGGGCATCTCCGAGACGGCCTGCCGCATTTACTCTGGGAGCAAGTCCAAAGGCCGCATTGTAAGATGTTATAGGCTTCTCGCCAAGTCCCGCTACCTTTATAAGCGCCGCCAAGCCCTGATTCTTCGTGGATTTCATCGCCTTAAGCCCATAGCTGGCAATCGTCCTATTCTCACCCACCAACGGGACCACATCCGCTATTGTCGCAAGGGCTACCAAATCAATGTATTGCATAAATCCATCCTGCTTCCCGGATTCCTCCATAAGCCCTCGGCGAATGCAAAGCCCCTGAATCAGCTTCAGCGCTACCCCCGCACCGCATAGCTCCTTAAATGGATAAGTGCACCCGGGTTTATGGGGATTCAATACTGCATAGGCATCAGGCAGCTCCTCCTTACACTCATGATGATCTGTCACAATTACCTGCAAACCACCTCGCATCAGGCAATCAATCTCCTCCACCGAAGTAATCCCACAGTCCACAGTAATCATCAAAGAAACATCCAACTGCTTCACCTTCTCAACGGTGGACTCAGTAAGCCCATATCCATCCTCAATACGATTAGGCAGTAAATATTGCACCTTGGCACCGATGGAGGTGAGATAAGTATATAATATTGAGGTGCCCACAATGCCGTCCACATCGTAATCGCCGTAAATCAGTATTCTCTCCCCATACTTCACCGCCTGCAGAATCCTGTCCACTGCCTTATCCAGGCCATCCATTAAGAAGGGATCATGCATCGCTGACAGCTCCGGTTTCATAAAATCACGGATAAAGCCGCTGTCATGCACCCCTCTGCTTATGAATACCTTTGCCAACATCTGCGATATTCCTGCAGCTTTAGCCAACCTCGCAACCCGCTGTTCATCTATATCCTTATAATTATTGACCCAAACCTTTTCTCTATTCATTCTGCCTCCTTTAACCGAGGTCGGTCGGAACCCACCCTATATAGGGCATTTTGCGATATAGCTTGTTTTGCAAAAGCCTTATATAAAAAAGCCCGATTCTCATCGAGCTTTTCTACATCATTTATACTACTATCTTTCAACAATCCTATTGATCGTCTTTCCGTCAGCTCTGCCCTTTGCTTTCGGCATAACTGTCTGCCTCACTCTACCAATATTCAAATCTTCAAGCACATTACCTCATGGGACATTATCAAGCCTCCGTGTAATCTATTGAGCCTCAGCCTTTGGTAGCAGTCTACTTAAACTTTCTCTTTCTAGCCGCTTCAGATTTTTTCTTTCTTTTCACGCTCGGCTTCTCATAATGCTCTCTTTTTCTTACTTCAGCAAGAACACCTGATTTTGCGCATGAACGCTTAAATCTCTTCAAAG
>CAYOKA010000179.1:0-3996 GCA_964404395.1 uncultured Oscillospiraceae bacterium
AGTACAAATGCTGCAAGGGCAATGATTGTTGAACCTATTGCCGCCAGACGGTTCTTTTTTTTCCAATTATAACTGGCAAAGCTTAAAATATGGATCAAGACACAAAGTAGAAGAACAACAAAAATATACTTCATTTATTCTGCTCCTTCCGGTTCTTTTATAGGGTAGCTCTTTATTTGCCTGCCAGTTCTGCGGATAGCAAAGTCAACGTCTACTGTCACCTCAGTATCTTTAAAATGGCTGTTCCAGTCATAGCTTTCATATTCATCTATGGTTAAAAAGTTCTTAGCGGCATATTCGCCAAATATGAATACGTCCGTGTTTAGCTTCTGACACTTTTTTATGACTGCTTCTATCTCTTTTTCTATTTTGTCCCTGGTGGTACCCTCCAGCAATTTCATTAGTTCCGGCTGTTCGTAATCTATCATGCTCTGTACGGTAAGTAAATCCGCATCCAGCTGAAGCTCAATATGGATAAGAGGGTTTTTACCCTTAGTATCGATATCAATTTTGGGTTTTTTAGTGGCTCTGATATCCAAAGGTATAATCACTTCGGGCATTTTAGGATCCTGCACTGTAAAGAAAACCTGTCTGAATTCGCCTTGTATCATAAGCAAGGCTCGGGTCTCATCCCCGTTCAGCTCCCCTACCATCTTATCTGCGTTAAATAATGCAGTACCCCATATCTCTATTTTACCATCACCGGTTTTTGGCAACTGGCCTGCATAATAGCCTCCTCCCGTTTTGAATTTAGTCCCCCAGGGTTCACCATCCTCAGAAAACTTTTTTAAATCATTTACGGCGACCATCGCCGCGATGGCCTGCCCATGGGGGGATTTAATTCCCTCATAGAAGTTTTCAAGCGTAGTATCCGAGAAAAAGCCGGTATCACCACTTGCCAGTGTATATACTTCAAAACCTTTTGCCAACGCTGTCCCGATTACAGGCTTGTTTTCCCTTATAAAATCAACAGCTTTCCCTTTTACAACAAATACATGGGCGCTTCTGCGCAACTGCCTAAATCTGTTTATGGGCGCCAGATATTCTCCGATCAGGCCTGATTTTGCCAGCTCTTCTGAAAAGACAATGATTTGTGCATGTGTGAAAGTAATCTTTCTTGGCATGGAGGCATTTAGCATATCGATCCCCGTAAAGAAGGAAGGAGCATCAATAGAAGCATATCCATGTTCGCTCTGCCCGCCTCCACCGTCGCCGCTTCCACCCCCATTGCCGGACAGAGAGCCGCCCCCCTCCTTCATAGTAGGAAACTGTATTGTTAAGCGCCATTTGTCGGAAACGCCCCTGTCTACTCCTATGGTGATAACATACAGCAAATCATCCATTTCATTAGCATCATAGCAGGATGTTAAACTCAGACAAAAGGTACATAAAATAAGCAGGGTAATTACTTTGTGCATACTGCTTTGCCTCCTTTTTTTCTGACCGCTGCCGTAATAAAGGCAATGAGAGGCAATACAAACAGTGGCAGTGAACCGAGATTTCTTATTAGCTCAACATATCCCAGGATAATGGTTATTATATCCTTATACATTAAAGCGACTGCATAAAGGATAACACCGCTGCCGATGACGATTGGCTTTTTGTCCGGTATTCTAAAGGTATTACAAAATATCCATATAAACGAGTAAAAGATAACCGTTGCCGATAAAAGACTGCTAAAAATCCATGCGTATAAAAAAACCGCCTCAACTCTCTGCACAAATCTTCCATAATCTATAATTACCGACATTTCATATATTGGTGCGGTCAGTTCCTGAGCCGCGTAATAGGGAAAAGTCGATGAATAAGCAAGTAGTGCCACAGAAACAATCATCGCTGACAGCGAAATTCCCAGCATACCCTCTTTTTTTATATACTTAACACCTTGGAAGGATTTGGCAAATACGGCCAATATAATTACTTCGCCGTAAACGGAGCTTCTTGCAATACTTGTGTAAGCGATCTTATCCAAGCCATATCCAAATATGGGAAATAGATTGTTCATTTCATAATTCTGTATGCCCAAAAGTATGACAGTTACAAAGGCTGCAAGCAAAGGATACACCATCAGCTTAGAAATCCTTGCGATGCTTTCCAGACCCAATATAGAAAGTGTGCATATGCAGGCAATAAAGATACCGGTGATGAACCAATTCGTGCTTAGAGGGATAACGTAAACCTTTAGAAATTGTGATGTTTCATTTGTTCTGGTAATAGCAATAAATAGCATATATAAAGCTAATATGCACGAAAATATAAATCCGCCAATCCTCCCAAAGGCTATGTCAAATATTTCTGTAAGATCCTTGCCCGGAAACCGTTTCAATAATAAATAAATAAAGCCGAACCCCACCAGAGCAATTGCAGCTGATATTAAAGTACTATACCAGCCTGTATTGCCAATACGTCCTGCAAGTACGGCAGGGCTGGAAAAGAACACCTTGGACGTTATCGTTATCAAAACCAGGCTTACAGTTTCCTGAACACCAAATTTGCCCTCTTGTATCATTAGCGCTTTCTCCTTTTGTCCTGTCGAACCCAGCCTCGCACTACCCCTCTTGTTGTTCTGTTTCTGTCTTTAGTGTTAAGATAGTCCGGCCTTTCTTTTAGTGTCCAGTCAGGCCCTACAATACCGATATCATGACTGGCATTTGTTTTTGGCGCAACCGGGCTGAAGTAGGGCGCTCCAAAGGATTTCATGGAACATGTAAGGCCGCTGAAAATGAAAACACCCGCCGTCATACCATAAAGACCTGCAATTGCAGCAAAGAAAATGAATACAAACCTCATTAATCTGATGGTAAATGCCATGCTGTAATTAGGTATTGCAAAGCTGCTCAATCCGGTAATCGAAACCACCATTATTAAAATAGGACTGACAAGACCGGCGGCGACGGCTGCCTGCCCCAAAACAATAGCACCGATTACACCCAAAGCCTGGCCTATTGCACCGGGTACTCGTAAACCCGCCTCACGTATAAGCTCAAAGGTGGTCTCCATAATCAAGAGCTCAATTAGCGAAGGAATCGGTATGTTTTCCCTTGCCCTTGCAAAAGAAAAGAGCAATGAGGTAGGTATCATCTCAGAATGAAATAAAGTCAAGGCAATGTAAAGGCCGGGCAAAAACATTGCCAGGCCGCCGGCAATCCATCTGATAAGCTTTAAAAAAGTACCGAATTGCCAGCGAAGAACAGTATCCTCAGGGCTTTGGAAAAAATGGAATAAACTCACCGGGGCTAAAGCTGCATAAGGCGAGCCGTCACATATAATGGCAACCTTTCCATACAGTAAATAGTCTGCTACTTTATCAGGCCGCTCGGTAGTTATTAATTGAGGAAAGAGAGAATTAGGATAGTCTTCAATCAATTGCTCCAGACCGCCATGTCCCGCTATGATGTCAATATCCAGGCTGGTAATCCTTCTCTTTATTTCCTGTATGATTTTGGTGTTCGTGATGCCTTTTATATACATAATTGCACAGGTAAGATTAGCTACCTTTCCAAAAGGCATGGTCTCGGTAACTAGTTCTTTATTACGTATGATTTTACGCACTAATGTTAAATTGGTACGCAAATTCTCCGTAAAAGCCTCATGAGGTCCTTTAATAACAGTTTCCGCCTGTGGCGTGGTAACGCTTCTTTTTTCGTAACCCCGACTTTCGATGAGGATACATTCTTCACAGCCTTCAATAAAAAGTGCCGTAAGGCCGTTTAAAATCTCTTTGAAAACCTGATTGAAGCCATTGTACATTGTTATATAATTAATTGGAAGCAGGTTTTCTACAATATATTCCGCACTGATTTTTGTATTCTCGTAAATGTCCTGCTCAGTCATCAGTTGACGCAGGATATAATCGTTAACAATGTTTTCGTCGACCATACCATCAACATAAATGATAAATGCATTTACTTTCTGCATGACTTTGAATTCTCTGATGATAATATCCTGATTGGTGGGGTAGTGAAATCCCTGCTTAATTTTCTGCAGGTTTTTCTT
>CAYOKA010000180.1:0-3980 GCA_964404395.1 uncultured Oscillospiraceae bacterium
GTAAATAATAGTGAAATTGGAACGAATATAACACCGATGTATGAAATGTGTTCTAGAGTTATAACAAGCTGTTCGTTTCCCTTAACAATTAACTGAAGAAGCCTGCATATGCTCCATATAAACATAAATGCAACATTCAAAAGAAAAACGTAATGAATTTGCTGTTTATTCTTCATCCGGCTTATATATATACCAATAATGGCTATAAGTAGAACCGATACTAATAAAAGCAAAAAAAGTATATCAATTTGTTCGGTAATCCTAATCACCTCTATCTATAAATCCTATTTCTCTCATATATCCAATAATCTTTTTTATGTAATCCAGTGATATCTCCGGCCATTCGAAACCTACATCAGCAAGACGGCTTTGTGTTATTGAAGAATTTATGCTAATTGGTGAGTCGTATTCCAAAACATTATCCTTACCCATATCTGCAATTATACCTGCCAGGATGTTTTGTTTCGTTTTGTCTGCAGAAATCCGGTCAACAAGCTTGCTAAAATTATCTGTATTCAACACTTTGATCTGCATCCCCAATTCGGAAAACATGTTGATTAGCTTGCCGATTGTGACTTCATGGTTATTTGTTACATGATATACCAATTCATTCTCAGTAGGCTCCTGCATAAGCAAAAATATCGCTTTAGCTGACAAATCGACCGGTGAAAATTCTACGTCAACATCAAGCTGGTTCTGAGGAATTGCCATTAAGAGAATGATGGATCTGATAATACTATAAAAAGCATTTTCGTGAATATTCTTCTGAAAATGTCCATCGGAAAAACGGCCCGTTAAATTTCCCATCCTGAATACAGTGGCATTCAGCCCTCGCTTAACCTCGCTAAATATAACCTTTTCAGCCTCGAACTTACTTCTCACATATACATTGTCTTTATAGTTTTGTCCTACAAAGGAATCATCTTCTGAAAAATCACGTGCTTCGCCTTCAAAAGCGGTCAAATAGCTTCCTGCTACTGCAAGGGTAGATATGTAATATAGCTTCTTGTTATGCTCACGAACGAATTGAGCAATCCTTTCTGTGCCAGATACGTTAATATTGGCAATTTCAGAGTAGCTTCCATAATATTTTACAATGGCTGCCGAATGAATAACCGTATCAACTGTTTCGGATAACTTTAAGTATTCCTCATCTGAAAGAAGAAACCTATCACATCCAATATCACCTCTTATTACAAATACTCGATTATTAATAAACTCAGCATAATCAGAAGAAAAGTAGTTGGCCATGGTATTTTTAAGCTTATTCTCAACGCTTCCCTGGTCTTGTCCTCTAATAAGGCAATATATAGCCGCCTTTGTGTTGTCAATAAGCTCTTTCAATATGTGTATACCAAGGAATCCCGTTACTCCGGTTATTAATACGTTACTCAGCTTACCTGCCTTCTTATTCTTGCTTTCGGAGCTTAAGCTCTTCAAATCCACTATATCCGTCATTTCGCTTTCAGCTTCTCCGGAAATTTCGCCAAGTATTTTTTTCGCCATTAATTTAACAGTCTGGCAATTATAAAAATCCGCTGCGGTAAGATTCCAATTATACTTATGTGTCCTAATCAGCATATCTATAATCGCCAGAGAATCCGCACCCAGATCAAAGAGACTGTCATTTACACCAAAGCCGGTTCTTTTCAGACAATCCTGACATATTTCTAATAGAACTCTTTCCACCTCGTTTGAAGGTGCTTCATACAAAGTCGTTGTTTTCTGGCTTAAACTAGGCTCAGGTAATGATTTCCTGTTGATTTTCCCGTTTGACAGCAAGGGCAGGCTCTTTAGCTGAACAAAATAGGAAGGAACCATGTAATCCGGCAACCTTTTTAAGAGATGAGCTTTCAAATCATCGAAGGGTATCTCTTCCTCAGAAACATAGTATGCGCACAAATAGTTTTCACCACTTGCCCTGGTTTTACCAATGACAACCACATCCTTGACATATTCATGCTCAAGTAGCCTCTTTTCGATTTCCCCCAATTCGATTCTGAATCCTCTTATTTTTATCTGTGAATCTATTCGTCCGAGATACTCAATATCACCTTTGGGATACCATCTCGCCAAATCACCTGTGCTATATATGATTTCACCCGGATAAAAAGGATTATCAACAAACTTTTCTTTTGTCAGCTCTTCATTGTTAATATATCCTCGTGCTACACCAACGCCTCCGATATAAAGCTCTCCGGCTATACCAATCGGCAACAGGTTCATATTTTTATCCAATATGAAAATTTTTGTATTGTCTATGGGCTTGCCTATAGGCACGGTTTTCATCGGCTTCTTCTCAGGCCTGCAATCATAGTATGTAACGTCTATCGAAGCCTCAGTAGGTCCATATAAGTTAGACAATAAAGTACCATTTTTTTTGTTCAACAAGCGGTTAAATTTCTCAACCTGCTGAACAGTCAGAGCTTCACCGCTGGCAAAGACCTGCTTCAAGGAAGCTAGCCTGTCGGTATCCTTCGTTTCATTTATATAATCCAAAAACATATTGAGCATGGAAGGTACAAAATGGATTGTTGTAATATTGTTCTTATCAATAGCCTTGATGATTTCTTCAGGATCCTTCTCTCCATCCGGAATAAGAAAACAAGTTTCCGCTCCCTCTATAAATCCCCAGATTAACTCCCAAACCGACACATCGAAGGTATAGGTTGTTTTTTGGAGGATAATATCCTCATCACCCAGAGGATATTTTTTCTGCATCCAGTTCAATCTGTTTATTAAGCTGTGATGCTCTATCATGACACCCTTGGGATTACCTGTAGAACCCGATGTGTAAATTATATAGGCAAGATCGTTTGGCTTATTGATATTTTCCGGATTTGTATCCTCATATTTTAGCAGCAACTCATCATCTAAATCTATGATTGCTCCATCAAATTTCAGTTCCCTTGCATACACAGACTCTGTCAGCAAAACCTTCGATTTGCTGTTTAACAGGATATATTCCTTCCGTTCCAGAGGGTATTTGGGGTCAATCGGCAGGTAAGCCCCCCCCGCCTTCAGGATGCCCATTATTCCTATAATCATCTTCAGTGAGCGTTGAACCATGATTGAAACCGCATCATCAGCAGTAATTCCATTATCGCGCAACATCCTTGCCACTTGGTTGGATTTCCTGTTAAGCTCATCATAAGTGATGCTTTTTCCCTCGAATACTGCTGCCCTTCTATTTGGTGTCTTTTTAACCTGCTCCTCAAACAACTGTTGTATGGTATTGTCCTTTGGATAATCACATGCAGTATTATTAAAAGCTTTTAGCGTTCTGTTCTTTTCGGATTCCGATAACATCTCAAGCTTCGATATTGGCTTATAAGGATTATCAAGACCATGCCACAATATGTTCAATATATGATAATGTATAAAATCAATTTCTGTTGAACTGAATAAGCTTACCAGATAATCGTAATCAATGATAAGTTTATCATCGTTGTCCCTGTCATTGATATTTATTATAAGTGATTCTATCTGATGCTCGCTGAAATGCCATCTTGTTGTAAATGGCTCATAGCCGGCTGTCTTAAATTTGGAATTCTGATAGGTCAAAACAATATCAAAAATGTTATCTCCACTATTTTGTTCCCTGATTTGTTTTAATAAAAGATTGTATGGATATTTTTGATGTCTGAAAACCGATAGTATCTCCCTTGAAATCGAATCGGCAAAGGTATTCAGGTTCCAATCATCATGAATATCTATACGGACAGGAACCGCTGTGCTCACGAACATACCAAATGTAGACTTTTCTCTGGCATTTATTCTGTTCAATAAGGTCGTGCCGATGGTTAAGTCTTCCTTGCCGGACACTCTGTTGATATACATTGATAAGGCCGCAAAGAATAACGTATATTCGGATACTTTGTTATCACTACAATATTTTCGTAGTTTCTCGGTTAATTTTTTAGGAAATATGTATGTTTTTCGTCTTGCTTTGGAATCTAGACTCAATGTAGTGCGAGGCT
>CAYOKA010000181.1:0-3956 GCA_964404395.1 uncultured Oscillospiraceae bacterium
GACTTGGAAGGTATATGAGCTTGAATTGGAACTCAACATCTTGCTATAGTATTTGTCCGAGAAAGCACCGGCACCATCTATTCTCGATACTACCTTACCAATGATTGATGGCTGGGATACCCCAGCTCATAAATTACGGCAGCTACACTCTTTCTGTATTTAATGTAAGGATCGATAGCTTTCTTCCTTGCTTCCCATGAATACCGCATGCGGACGTTCTCCTTTCACAATATTGTCCAGGATTTCGTCCGCACCTCCAACTTCCATTTCGTATTCATAAGGGCACTACTCATAATTTCAAGTATAGTGTACTATTTTTGAATAAAATGGTAATTTAGGGCTAAAGAGGTGCGTAATCATGATTATTCGACACATTACTTGAGAATTTGAGTACCCACCTCGGGAAAATGCTTCTCTCGAAAATATTAGTACTTATAAACGATTAGCTTAACATTATCTGGCGGATTTACATAATATGGTATGTATGATGAAATATTGGAGGTTTACCATGTTTGTAAGGAACCCATTTTACAGAGATGTTTTTATGCCATACAGATACGACTGCGCACCTCATAAGGCACGGGTGGCTTATACGCCACAAGTGCAACAGACCGTGATGCCGACTCGTTACAATTCTGCTTATGCTATCTTGAAAGCCGGGCCCGATTATCCATCTGTCAGAGGCTTGGTGACTTTTGCACAGATGCAGGGCGGCGTTATGGTCTGCGCTGATGTTGCAGGCTTGCCGCCTTATAAACCAGGAAGTAATGGGAAACAGCCTATCGGTCCATTTGGTTTCCATATACATGAGAAGGGCCATTGCGAGGTAGGGGATCCATCGAAGCCTTTTGAAGCTTGCGGCGGTCATTGGAATCCAAGGAATCAGCCACATGGCAATCATGCCGGCGACTTCCCGGTGCTTGTGGCAGATAACGGTCGGGCAAAAATGTGCTTTATCATGTCCCGCTTTACTCTAGATGAGATAGTGGGTAGATCCGTTATGATCCATGAGAACCCGGATGACTATAGATCGCAGCCGGCTGGCAATGCCGGTAAACGTATTGCCTGTGGCGAAATCAAGCCGTGGGATGTTATATAGAGCCTGGCCGTCGATATTTTGCACAAAATTCGGACTAGGGGACTAATAAGTTGGCAGGAAAACTATGGTGTATTTGTTTTAATTTTGTGATAGAATGTGGTAGTGATAAAATTCCATGTGAGGTGTACTATGCTTGAGAAAACGATAAGAGTACTAAGAAGCAATCCGATTATTTTTATTACCGGGGCCTTGTTTATTCTTCTAATTGCGGCTTTATCAATACCTATGGTATCTGAATCCAGAGAGTTAGCGGAATTAAATACAAATATGTTTGGTTCATCAGGGAATTTCAACATTGACGATACAGAAGCTATGGTAGACTCCTACATGGGCATGATGACCTATTCAATGGATGTGATGATTTCCACCGGGAAGATTTATTTATACGCATTATTGCTTGGTTTATTAGGTATTGGCTTTATGGCTGGTTACGGGAATATGCTTGCATCATCCATGAATGAGGGAAAGCCGGGTTGGAAAATCTTCCTGCATGGGTTAAAAAAACTCTATGGAAAGGTGTTTTTATCTTCGCTACTACTGATGGGGTTAATAATTGCATTTAGCATTGTTTTGTCAGCTGTTACTACCCCGATGATTTTGGTGCGAACTATCAGAGGTTCTATTAGCATGGAAAGCATTATGGGGAGTCAAAAAACAATACAAATCATAACATATATCCTTGTAACATTTGCATACCCATTGATATTGCTGTGGCTACCTTCTATATTCATCAACAGGAGGGATGGAGTGATCAACTGCTTCAAATACGGTATCAGAGCCGGTAGAAGTAAGTATTTGAAGTTGCTGCCTCTAACGGTCATTATGCTGCTGCCCACTTTTTTGCTGACGGTGTTCAGTGATAACATTTACGCAATGGTCGAAACGAACTACTATTTTTTGATTTATCCCTTTCAAGCTGTAATTGTGCCCGTTGCAATAACATATCTTTTCGTCATGTATCAGGATTTCAGGTCGGAAAATCAGGCAGAAAGCAATATAGAAAGAGCATAATTTCTCTTGTATCTTCGCATCACTATTATGCGCATACATGATAGAGTATAAGAAATCAAGGAGCTAGGAATCTGTCCATTAATGAATAGCCTTCTTCGATGAAAATTCCCGTCCGCTTGGCTTGGAATTCATCATAGCCGGTAACTCCCGAAGGCTTCGCAATACTTTTCCTGTAGATAATGTAGGGCACCGGATCTGAAGTATGCGTTCTTAGGGATAATGGCGTAGGATGATCCGGTAACACCATAATACTATAATCCTCGTATGCAGCCAGGCCTTCAAGCAGGGTACCGACCACAAGGCTGTCTATAAGCTCTATGGATTTCACCTTGTTTTCTATTTCAAACCTGTGCCCGCATTCATCAGGCGCTTCTACATGAACATATACAAAATCACTGCCGTTTTTCAGCTCCTCAAGGGCAGCTTCGGCCTTACCCTTGAAGTTGGTGTTGATGTTACCTGTTGCGCCCTCGACATCAACGGAATTCATACCTGCACATAGACCGATTCCTTTAATAAGGTCCACAGCAGAGACAACGGAACCTGTGATGGCGTATTTATCGAAAAATTTAGGGATAGCCGGTTTCTTGCCCTCACCCCAAAGCCATATAGAATTTGCAGGTCGAAGCCCGCGTGCAACCCTGGCCTGATTGACAGGGTGGTTTTTTAGTATTTCATAGCTCTTCTTTTGAAGGGATAAAAACAATTGGCTATTGTCACCGACCGGCAGATATGTAGCTATGTTTTTTTCAAGTATATCGTGGGGTGGAGTCATATTCCTGGTGCCAGTACCATTGTGCCAGACCATGCAGTGTCTGTAGCTTATACCGGGGTAGAACATGATTTCATCCCTTGATAGATATTTATTAACCGCTGCAATCAGCTCAGTTGATTCTGATGTGGAAATTTCATCTGAACTGTAATCGACCATGGTGGCGGATTCATAGGTATCCTGCACATTCAGGTTTACGAGATTGCACCTGAATGCGAGGTCTGTATCGGATAGTTCAACACCCATGCTCACAGCCTCTAAAGGCGATCTGCCTGTATAATATTTTTTAGGATCATATCCCATGACCGATAGATTGGCAACATCACTTCCCGGGGCAATACCTTCGGGAATTGTTTTAACCATTCCGGTTTCACCATTGGATGCAAGGAAATCTATATTTGGTTTATTTGCACACTGAAGAGGAGTACGGTTTCCTAACTGAGTTACACGATAATCAGACATTCCGTCACCAAGAACCACAACATATTTCATAATCTGTCAAGTCTCCAATCTGTAATGAGATGGCATTGTCGGATGTCCTGCCACCTGCTTTAGCGTCAAAGCGGGACATTCCTCAGCAATAGGCATTGTCGGATGTCCTGCCACCTGCTTTAGCGTCAAAGCGGGACATTCCTCAGCAATGGGCTTTGTCGGAGTGTCCCGCTACCTATTATACCAGACAATAAAAATATTGGAAAGCAAAATGCCCACCAATTCAAAAATTGCCTATGAATAAATCTTCCTGTATAATATAAACATATAATTGTCCAGAAAATAATAGGGTATAGGGACAATATGTGAAAGGCTTTGGTGGCTTTGATGAAGCGAGTTCTTCTTATTACGATGATTATTTTAGTTATGGCAGCCGGATTCATAATTTGGGATATGGGGCTGCTACGAAATTCTGCAAAAAATACCGGTGATCTATATGTCGGAGCAAATGATGCAATGACACAAAACAACGGAAAAGCAGGTACAGGGGCAGATATAGGGACAGGTACAGGTACGGAGGATTCAACTGGCGACGACAGTGCTGTTGGATTATTTGGCCGATCGGAGTCAGTTGATACAGAT
>CAYOKA010000182.1:0-3940 GCA_964404395.1 uncultured Oscillospiraceae bacterium
CCCACTTTCAGGAAAGAATCGATTCGTTATAATCGGCAGTTTCTCTTTCATTTTGGATAAATAATTAAAATAATTCCCGCCATCCAGCCCGGCAAACTCCAATAGCTCCGATGCAATATAATTAGTACTGATGAGCGGAGCCGCCCCGGTTGGCACAGTTACGCCAGCTTCCTCTGCCAGCTCCTGAGCAGCCTTGTTGCACCATATGAAATAGGGTGTCATATATTTATTCAAATAAGACTCCGGACTATCACCGCTAATATTAAAGTCCAGCTGCCTGTATCCCTGATCATTATCTCCCAGAAAGGGCAGGTGATCGGAAAAATAGAGAAAGACCACCGGCTCGCTCATATCTTTTATTGAATCGAAAAGAAAGCCCAGAGCCTTATCGCATCTCGTCAGTCCATAGGTATAATTATTGAGGATATTGTAGGTAGCTTCATCCATAGTGTCTTTTCTTTTTAACATCTCAGGATATCCAAGATCTCTCTTTGAATAGGGACCATGATTATCTATGTTCACTACAAACTGAAAATACGGTACATCGGGTTTCTCGGAAAGATGCTCACTGAATTTTTCAAGTGCAAACTCAGCCGTGCTCCTATCGGAAATATATCCATGATTAAGCTCTACATTGCTCTGATCCATGTCCTTCTTAAAGTAAATGCTGTCAAAGCCAAAGAACTTGTATACATTCTGCCTGTTATAAAACCATGACTCCCCGGGGTGGAAGGCCATCGAGCTATATCCTGCCTCTTCCAGCTCCCGCACCAGCGAAAAAGTATCCTTCCTAATGTAATAGGAATAGGGACTGCTCATTTCAGGCATAACGGGCATTGAGTGACCCGTTAAAAAGGAAAATTCCGTATTGGCGGTTCCGCCTCCGAACACATTCGTAATAATTCGACCTGAATAAGCCTGTCGGCATATTCTGTTGAAATTCGCCAAGGGATCAAAGCCCTCGTTAAATTCAACACCTTCTATTTTGTCTATATCATAAAAGGCTTCTCCCATAACAGCGATAATATGTGGCTGTTTGCCGCTACCCACAGTATATGGCGGCTCCGAGTAACCATCGAGAATCTCTTGTGCTTCCTCCCGCAAATAATTCTCGGGCTTTATAGATTTATATGTGCCGGCGCGAACCAAAAAAGAATACAAAAAGCCACGGGATTTGAAAAGATCCACTCTGGAATAGATGGAACCGGTAACTTCAAAGCTGTCGTACAGCTTGGAATTTTTATAGATCGGGGAAAATGCTACTCCGAACAATACAATGGCTGCTATTACCCCGGCAATTCCGGCAGGTAGGCGGAGCTTACGCGATTTCACAAAAAGAAATAAGCCAACGCTCACGACCAGCCAAAACAGAAGACTTAATATAATTATCGGAGAAAAGGGCAGCTCTGAAATCTTAACAACCGCCGCTGCTTCTATCCCTAATAACAAATCCTGCGGTGTAAAGGGCTCCTCTCTAAGCAACATCATAAAACGGTTGACGACATGAGATATTATGTATATTCCTCCGCCGAGGCCAAATGACACCCAGTGCCTGGATGTCAAATGATACAATAAAAGCATCAGCAATGTCAGCGGCAAAGTATTAAACACAAGCAAAAGCGGAGATCGGATATATCTTACCACATTCAAAAAGCTGACCACATCAGACAGTAAAATGCCGATAAAGGATAAAACAAAGGATAGAAGTATTACAAATAGAATATTACTAATATGGCGGTCTATAGTAATGCAAGGTATTTTTTTCTTCAAGCTTCCCTCCGAAAGTGTATTTTACGCTAGCTTTGCCTTTTTCTTTGTTATTATTTCATCATTTTAACAATGTCAATGCTCATAAGCCCCGACTTCATCGCACATTTGCGTAAAAATGTATTGTACATAGCCGGACATTTCAGGTTCTTCAAAACGATATTTCTAACTAGGGGCTTCAGATTATTATTGTATAGCATCGTAAATTTTTCGAGATCCTGTTCCAGAGCCCGTGCCAGCGCCAAAGCGCTCTTAAGCGCATAGCTGATACCCTCTGCTGAGCTGGGGCTTATTAATCCTGCCGCTTCGCCCACAAGTGCAATTCTGTTCCCCCCCGTACATATCTGGCTTCTTTTGACAGGACGGTACATATATGCCCCATTCCTTTGCAACACCTTATCAAACCTGTAGCCATAATCCAAAAGCTTCTTTTTCAACAGCTCAAACCTTCTGTGCAAATCATCTCCATGATTTAGTGCCGAACCAAGAATTATCTTATCCTCCTTGGGAATAGTCCAGGAGTAAAAATCCGTTATTTCTTTATCGAAAATCGCTCCGTAGTAATTTTGCTTTTCTGAGTCTGAGGCTGTAAACCATTCCTGTATGGTTACGTACAGCTTTGGAGCAGGCATATTCGGGAAGGCCTGCCTTCTAATCATAGAAAAGGCGCCGTCAGCTCCCACAAGTATCTTTGCCTTCTCTTCATATTCCTTCCCATCGTAATTAAATCTGACATTAATACCATCCGCTTGCTCATCATATGATCTGTAAATACATCGATTCATCACTGTAACTGAAGGAGGGATTATCGTCTCAAGCCATTTATCGAATTCATTTCTGTCGATATTGATATAATGACGCTGATAATAACGCTCTATTGAATTATTTATATCAATTGTACGAACCGCAAACATCTGCGGGCTCAGTAACGCGGACTTGGGTATACCCAACCCGAATCTGGCCATCATCCGCTGTGCATCCGGATCCAACAAGCCTCCACATGACTTTCCCCCAGATACAGGCATATCGTCCATAAAGGATCGCTTTTCCAGCAGCAACACTTTGAAGCTTTTCCCCAAAAGCCTTGCCAGTGTAGCCCCCGCCGGTCCGGCACCGACTATTGCAATATCGTACATAAATCACCTCAAGCATAGATTATGCAACTAAAGCTTATCACAGTTAAGCCCATTACTAAACCAAGGCTTTTGCGATGTAACCTTAATATAACTTAGTTGGCGGAACTCAAAGCATGCTACATCGCAAAATGCCCTAAACCTGCGAAAATACTTCACCCAAGCCATTTTGCAAAAGCAGGTTCGCATGCCTGTCGTATGGAGTAGCTGACTTATTTACCAGCACCAGCCTATCTCCCCTATAATACTCCACCAAACCGGCAGCGGGATAAACCGATAGAGAGGTACCTCCAACGATGAGCATATCTGCCTGTGCAATAGATTTTACCGCATCGCTCATCAACCTCTGATTCAACCCTTCCTCATAAAGAACCACATCCGGCTTTATCACACCGCCGCATTCACATAAGGGAACCCCATCTGTATTAAGTATAGCTTCAATACCATGGTATTTCCCACACTTCATGCAATAATTCCTGTGCACTGACCCATGAAGCTCCATAATGTTTTTACTACCGGCCTTTTGATGTAGTCCGTCAATATTCTGCGTAATCACCGCCTTGACCTTGCCTACCCCTTCCAGCTCGGTAAGCTTTGTATGGGTCACATTCGGCTTAGCATCAAGAAAAATCATCTTTTCTCTGTAAAATTCAAAAAACTCCTGCTGCTTCTGCATAAAAAAAGAATGGCTAAGAATAACCTCCGGAGGATATGCATATTTCTGACTGTAGAGCCCATCAACACTTCTGAAGTCCGGAATACCGCTTTCCGTAGATACTCCCGCTCCTCCAAAGAATACTATACAGGAGCTCAAGTCAAGCCACTGCAAAAACTTTGCCAGTCCTGTCATAGAAACACCCCTTTTACTCATATAAAATAGTAGCAAATATATGTCCCTTTTACAACCTTGATAACAAGACCTATAACAAAAAAGCCTCTTGTATAGGACGCATTTGCGCAGCAAGAGACTCTCTGTTGTTATAATATATGTCTTTCAAATAAAGCCTTAACCAAATTCCCTTCGAGCTTATTCTTCGGCT
>CAYOKA010000183.1:0-3899 GCA_964404395.1 uncultured Oscillospiraceae bacterium
AGTCTTATATGCGTGAGGTTGTACCTGAGATTGTGCAAGAGGCGACGCAAAAGCTTACTGAATCTTCTGATACCCATTTGCATCCCCCCTTTTTACTTCTACAGAACAAACATTATGTTTACAAGTATCCACATATATTCTAGTGTTGACACGGATCAAAAGCAAGCCCAGCAATTGCCATGTCCATGTCTTCTGAAGACATAGATAAAATCCCGGGGGCGTAAAGCCCCCGAGATTTTGGTACATTTCACTTTTTTGCACCTGTTTAATAAATATTATTTATATTTGTCTGCAAACGCATTTGCGTCACTCCAACCTTTCAAAGACGATTCATAGACCTCCTTAAGCCCCAGTCCTTCGGCTTTGGTTATCATATCGTTGTAAAGGCTTTCGAATTCCGCATCGTCTTTGGCAAATACCATCTTCCATGAATTTGCCTTTACAATATCTCCGATTCTTGCTGCTGTTGCGTTAATCTCATCAGTCATCGGCGTGATCAAAGATTTTGCAAGCGGCATTTCAGTGTATAGCTTCTCTCCCTTTACATAATCGATCATATACTGGTACCCTGTAACACCGGTCCAATCTTTCTGCAGTTTGGTCTGATTTGTTATATCATGTTTCTTTGTGGATTCCCATAATTTATAGTTAATGGGTTCCTGCGTTTTGGGATTGATAAAAGCAAGGGAAAGCCCATTGAATCCGAGTACTCTGGTTCCGTCTCCCCATTTTCCGCCTTCAGGCAGTTCCAAAGTCAGATCATCCACATATTTCCAGGCATCCTCTGTCAAAACCGGTTTGCCATCAGTGCCAATATTCCAGGTTGATCCCTCTGCACCGTTGTACATAGCCTGCACTCCATCGACGGAATACATGAAGTCCACATATTTCAGACATGCATCAAGATTTTTTGTAGCGGACCCGATAGCAATAGGAAATCCATATCCTATTATATTTTCACCTGATATCAGCATCTTGGAATTTGCCGGCAGTACCGGTGCAAATCCCGTAGGCGAATCGGCATTTGTATTGTCTGGTGTATTATAAGCATCATTAAACCATGCCCACCAGCTGAAAAACACTCTGCCCTCAACAAGCTTAGCCTTCGCTGTGTCATAGGTTTGTGTAAGCGAATCAGGATCTACCAGTCCCAT
This sequence comes from uncultured Oscillospiraceae bacterium, assembly GCA_964404395.1. Lineage (GTDB taxonomy): Bacteria > Bacillota > Clostridia > Acetivibrionales > DTU013 > JAAYBT01. The sequence continues at coordinate 1,155 of CAYOKA010000183.1, forward strand.
CTGGTTTGCTTCATAGTAGAATTTTATAGCCTGCATGTAAAGGCTGTCGCGATCAAGCGTGTTTGCTGTTTCCCCTGTAGTAAAATCAACTTGAAGAAATGGCAGCTGTCCAAGCTGGTCACCGCAATCGATTCCAAGGGTCGGACCGACTTCTGTTCCCAAAAACATGCTGTAGTTATCCCAATCCTTCCACAGCGTTATTCCATATGTATTCTTGCCATCCTTGTTTTTCGGCTCCACCTCCTGCATTTTCTTAAGCAGAGGCAGATAATCGTCGAACGTATTGATAACAGGTGACCCGGCTTTTTTGTAAAGATCCCAGCGAAGGAATGGACCCCAATTGGTTTCAGTTCCTAATTCTGCGGGACCTACGCCGCTGGGAATACCGTATGCCTTACCTGTACCATTGCTTACATTGTCACGGTAATACTGCAAAGCCTTGGATGCGTTCAGTGTCACATTCGGCAGCTTATCCAAATTTTCATCAAGATTCACAAGCATGTTCCCACGGGTTGCATTCTGAAGATCCTTTGTATTGCCGAAAATTACGATATCAGGCAGCTCTCCGCCTGCCATAAGAGCCTGAAGCTTTTCCTGAGCCTGATCCCCGCTCGGCAATATATTAAGTGAAACACCTACCTTTTCCTTTAATATCTTACCCCAATAGGTGTCATCATAGACTCCGGCTGCTGAGACAGACGCAGTGGATGCTGAAAACACGTCAAGCTGAACCACCGGAGTATCCTTAGGCGTATCCTCGGATGTATCCTTGGGCGTATCCCCGGACGTGGAAGGAGCATCCTTTGCATTTGCCGCCTCACCCGCATTGTTGCCCTGACCGCAGGCCGGCAGCATGACAAGCATCGCCAGCATCAGTATTAAAGTGATTGTACGGTATACTTTTTTCTTCAACATGATTTCCTCCTTGATCAAATTTATTTATTGCAATCAGCGGCTTTACAGCCGATATCGCTCTCTTTAACTGCCAATGCCGCAAACTCTCGCCGCACCTAACCTTTGATAGCGCCGATCATAATGCCCTTGACAAAATAGCGCTGAAGGAAGGGATAGGCAAAAAGGATGGGCACGACGACCACGAAAGATATTGTCATTCGAACAGATGTCGGAGTCAAAAGATTCATTGAGGCTGCACTGACATTTCCGGTCTGCGAAGAACGCATCATTTTGGCGAGTGCATTCACCTGGTTAAGGTACTGGTACATAATATATTGCAGCGTGAAAAGATTTTGAGATTTCACTAAGAACAGTGTGTCAAGAAAAGAATTCCACTGTCCTGCTAACGAAAAGACAGCAATCGTCGCAAGTATTGGCATTGATAGAGGAATGATGATTTTGAAAAAGCGGACGGAATATCCTCCTCCATCTATTTGAACTGACTCCTCTAAGGAGGGCGGTATCTGTTCCACGAATGTTTTGTACAATATGACATAAAATGGAGCAACCATGGTGGGAAGTATATATGCCAGGAAGCTATTGTACAACCCGATATTCTTCATTGTAACGAACCATGGAATCAAGCCCGCGCTGAAATACATTGCAATAACAACAAAGCGATACCAGAATTTTCGGTGCCAGTATTCAGGTTTGCAGAAGGCATATCCCAGAAAGGAGGATGCAAGTAACGTCAAAAACGTACCTAACACTGTACGTGCAACAGAAATAAGTGCAGCCCTTCCTATACCTTTCAATTTGAAAACTTCAACATAATTTCCGAAATGAATACCCTTCGGATAAAAAAGGATTTTCCCGGCAGATGATAATTCATTATTGCTTATTGTGTTTATGAAAATATAATAAAACGGAAAGACACATATGAATGTAAAGGCCAGAAACACCGCTATATTGATTATATTAAAAACAACATCACTTACACGTAATTTATTCATCTATAGGTCTCCTTTACAAATAATAATATACCCCTCGTTATATGATGGATTCCTTGCGTACGACCTTGGACATGCTATTTGCAAAGAAGAGCAGCCCAATGCTTACCAGCGACTTAAGCACACCTACCGCTGTAGAATAAGAGATATTCTGGCCTACCATTCCCATGTTATATACGTAAAGGTCCAGCACTTCAATGGCACTCTTGTTCATAGGATTCTGAAAAAGGTAATACTGCTCCATTCCATTGTTGATAAAGTTGGCAATTGACAAAAGCAGCAATACAAAATAAGTGGGCAGTATGCCGGGTACCGTAATATGCCAAATGCGCTGAAACCTGTTTGCGCCATCGACCATTGCAGCCTCATACTGTTGTGAATCAATTGCTGTTATGGCGGCTATGTACATAATGGAATTCCAACCAAGGGTTTTCCATATTGAATACCCCAGCATTGTAAGCCAAACATGATTAGAGCTGGCAAGAAAATTAATTTCTGTACTTATGAAATTGGCAGACATTAAAAAACGGTTCAAGAATCCATCATTGATTGAGAAAATCGACCACGCAATTGAATAAACCAAAACCCAACTGATAAAATTCGGGAGTGTAGTAAGTGTCTGCACCAGTGAACGAAATCGCTTTGTTTTCATCTCCATCAGGCAGATAGCAAAAATGACAGGAAGCGGAGACGATAATATGCTGAGGAAGCTCATACCAAATGTATTTTTAAGTACCCTGAAAATTTCATCTCTTGAAACAGGGTTATCCACCATGGCGCTGAAAAACTTTAAGCCAACAAAAGTACAATCTTTAAGCTGCATACCGGCATGATAATCAAA
>CAYOKA010000184.1:0-3892 GCA_964404395.1 uncultured Oscillospiraceae bacterium
CCCGTCGATATAATTTCTATGCCTTGTTCTGCAAGGCTCTTTGCCAGCTCAACAATTCCTGTCTTATCAGATACACTGATCAATGCGCGTTTTATCATTACAAATCCCATCCTTCAAATATATTCTAACCGCAAAACCGGTTATTTTTTTAATTTATCTTTCCTTTAATTTGGATACACGCCTCTCACCTTTTGCTTTTATCATCCTCTGATTTCTAACCTCTAATTTCCGGCTTCCGGCTTCTGACCTCTGAATCCTAACTTCTGATTACTTTTCTGCCATCCAGTCTCAGCCTGCCCTCCGCAAATAACTTAATTGCCTCAGGCAGCAGCTCCCACTCGGCCTCCTGCATTACCCTTAGCTGCAAAGATTCCGGTGTATCATCATCAAGCACCTCTACCGGCTTTTGCAGTATAATCGGCCCTGTATCATATTCAAAGTCCACGAAATGTACCGTCGCCCCTGTCACCTTCACTCCATACTCCAATGCCTTCTGGTGGGGTATGATGCCATAGTAGCCCTTGCCGCAGAAGGAGGGTATCAGCGAAGGATGAATGTTAATAATCCTGTTCCGGTATGCTTTAACGAAGTCCTCTCCAAGCATTGATAAAAATCCGGCTAACACGACAAGATCCACCTCAGCCTTCTGAAAGTGGTCCAGTAGCGCCCGGTTATAATCCTCTATTGCAGGAAAGTTCCTTTTTGAAATGCAGGAAGAGGGTATCCTATTGTCCCTGGCACGTTCAAGCGCATAGACACCCGGCCTGCTGGATACGACTGTCACTATTTCACAGCCTTCCAGAGTTCCATCATTAATTTTATTGATAATTGCTTGAAGGTTGGTTCCTCCACCCGATACAAATACTCCAAGTCTTAACACAATCGCCACCTATTCCGCTAATTCAGTCTTTTCTATACCGTTTAAGTCTATACCGACCTCGCCCTCTAACGCCTCTCCAATAATATAGGCCTGCTCGCCTATCGTTTCCAAATACTTAAGCACATCAACAGCAATGCTGTGATCAACTGCCAGCACCATACCAATCCCCATATTAAAGGTATTGTAGATGCTCTCGTCGCTCATGCTTCCAGTTTCCTGTAAAAGCTTGAAAATGGGCAATACCGGCCATGAGCCTATATCAACTCTTGCCCGGAGACCTTCAGGGAGCATCCTTGGAATGTTTTCTATAAATCCGCCTCCGGTTATATGCGAGATGCCTTTGATTTCGAATTTATCCTTAAGTTGAAGAATTGTTTTTACATAAATTTTGGTCGGCCTTATGAGCTCTTCTCCAAGAGTTGTCCCCAACTGTTCAATGTGCTTGCTAAGCTTGTCCTCCGATAGGTTCATTAGCTTTCTAACCAGCGAAAAGCCATTGCTGTGTAGCCCTGAAGAAGGTAGACCGATCAGTGCATCCCCGGCTTTAATGGATTTTCCGTCAATAATTTCCTTTCTATCTACAATACCTACCGCAAAGCCTGCGATATCGTATTCATTTTCAGTATAAAACCCGGGCATTTCAGCGGTTTCCCCGCCGGTCAGCGCACAGCCTGCCATTACGCAGCCATCCGCAACGCCCTTGACGATTTGTGCAATCTTCTCAGGCCGATTCTTGCCCACTGCAATATAGTCCAGGAAGAACAGAGGTTCCGCACCGCCGCATACGATGTCATTGACGCACATGGCAACAGCATCAATGCCTACAGTATCATGTTTCTCCATCATAAATGCAATTTTCAGCTTCGTTCCCACGCCGTCAGTACCGGATACCAGCACCGGATCCTCGTACTTTTCCTTGTCCAGTGCAAACAGTCCTCCAAAACCGCCTATGTCTGCCAGGACCTCAGGCCTGAAGGTTCTTTTTACATCATCCCGCATAAGCTTCACTGCTTCATAACCGGCTTCAACATCCACTCCTGCTGACTTATAATCAATCATATCAGTATTTTCCTCCGCCCTGTTCCGTCATCCTGAGTGAAACGAAGGATCTTTCAAGATTCTTCACTGCGTTCAGAATGACTGTTGTATTCTCTAATCTCCGGCTTCCGGTTTCCGGCCTCCGGCTTCTGATTTCCAGCCTATGCTTCGTCCGATAGCTTTTTGGCAAGCCGGTCATTTTTCTCTTCCACTTTAAGAGCAAGCTCTTTTTTATACTCTCTAATCCTCTCACCCATTTCCGGATGGGCTCCCGCCAATATCTGCACCGCCAAAATCGCCGCATTCTCGGCTCCGTCAATGGCAACCGTTGCCACCGGGATGCCTGCAGGCATCTGTACAGTGGACAGCAGCGAGTCCAATCCATCCATGGTGGATGATTTTATTGGAATCCCGATTACAGGCAATATCGTATAAGCCGCCAAAACACCCGCAAGATGAGCTGCTTTGCCTGCAGCCGCAATAATCACTTCAATTCCCTTCTCCTGTGCCTTTGACGCAAATTCGGCCGCCTTATCCGGCGTCCTGTGGGCTGAGCAGACCAGCACCTGGGTATCTACTCCAAAATCCTCTAATAGCTTGATGCAGCTTTTCAATACAGGATAATCGGAATCGCTTCCCATAACTACTGCAACCTTTGGTTTCTTACCACTATCCATTACTGCCTCCGTAAAACTTACCTTTTGTGTATCGTTCATTCTGCCCCGACCTTCGTTTCAGCTGTTGGCTTGCTGCTCATAGTCAGGCAGAAAACTTATGGCCTATAACTTAAGAAGCCCGCTTTAAAGGCGGACTCCTTAAGTACTATGCCTATTCTTATATTATCACAACAATAAAGTCACTGCATCCAATATATATTTGAGTACAAATATACCGGTAACAATATACATAATCGGATGAACCTCTTTTGCCTTACCGCTGAATATCTTTGCAAGGCAGAAGAATACAAAGCCTAATGCAACACCGGTAGAAATACTGTATGCGAAAGGCATTGCAATTACAGTAAAGAATGCCGGCAAAGCTTCCTCAAAGTCATCCCACTTGATTTTACCAAGGGAGCTGACCATCAGAATACCAACAACAATCAACGCAGGTGCGGTTGCTGCTCCGGGAACCATTCCCGCAATAGGCGACAGAAACAGAGACAGTATAAACAAAATACCCACAGTTAATGAGGTCATACCTGTTTTTCCGCCTACTGCAATACCCGCAGCGCTTTCTACATAAGTGGTGGTGTTACTTGTGCCTAACAGTGCTCCCATGGAAGTAGCAGTCGCATCTGCAAAGAGAGCCTTGTCAAGTCTGGAAGAGAAACCTTTTCCTTCCATAAGGGCTTTCTCATCCTCGTCATCAAAAATACCTGACTGTCTGCCGGTGCCAAGGAAGGTGCCGATAGTATCAAAGGTATCTGTTAAGCTGAATGTCAATATGAGAGTTAATATTTTGAACAGCTGAGACGGATCAGCGAAAAGCCCGAATATGTCAAGCTTAAAAAATGTCGGAGCTAGACTTGGAGGAATAAAAGAAGCTGCTGTAATCTCAGGTACTACTGTAACTCCCATAGGAATACCAATGAGGGTTGTCAGGATGATACCGATGAGGATTGCCCCTTTTACTTTGAGCAGCATTAAAACAACAATAATAACAAGGCCAATAAGTGATAGCAGAGATACCGGATCTGTAAAGTTAACAAGCGCAGGAATTACCTTTGAAAAACCGCCAATAGCGTTCGCTTCGCTGTCCGGCGTGAAATCAAGCAGATGTCCGCTTATAAACCCGATATATGCAATAAACAAGCCGATACCACCGCCGATGGCATATTGAAGGGACTTCGGAATTGCTTTAATGATTGATTTACGTATCTTTGTCACGGTGATGACAATATTAATTATTCCGCAGATAAAAACAATACCTAATGCTTGCTGCCATGGTATACCCATACCAAGACATACCGTA
>CAYOKA010000185.1:0-3843 GCA_964404395.1 uncultured Oscillospiraceae bacterium
TGGATAACCGTTTAGTTTATCCACAGGTTGTCATTACGTCCTGTCGTAAGATTCTACGGTTAGCAGTGCGGTCACACAAATCTCATGCTGATGTTCGCCGCCTTTACGGTATGCGTAAGCTCTCCCACGGAAATCATATCCACTCCGGTGAGCGCAATGTCACGAACCCTGTCCAAATTGACATCCCCTGACGCCTCTGTCAGTGCCCGCCCGCCCACCAGCTTTGCGGCCTCTTTCATCATATCGAGACTCATGTTGTCGAACATGATTATGTCCGCCCCCGCCTCCAAGGCCTCGGCTACCTGCTCCAGCGTTTCTGCTTCCACTTCAATTTTAACTGTATGCTGAATCCCCGCTCTGACCTGCTCCACCGCCTGCGTTATACCGCCTGCGGCCTTGATATGGTTATCCTTAATCAATACACCGTCCGAGAGGCAGAACCTGTGATTGCTGCCGCCCCCGGCGCGCACCGCACATTTTTCAAGCTGTCTTAGCCCGGGCATCGTTTTTCTGGTATCAACAATTTTCACAGGCAGATCCTGAACTCTCGAGCAAAACTCCGCTGTTTTCGTTGCTATGCCCGACATATGCTGCAAAATGTTCAATGCTGTCCTCTCGCCCTTCAATAATATAGAGGCATCGCCCTCGAATTCCAGAAAGACAAATCCCTTTGCCACCCTGTCACCGTCTTGAGCCTTGCGTTTAAAGGCTATTCCTTCGTCCAGCAGCTTGAACACTCTCTCGAATATTTCAATGCCGGCCACAAGCAGCTCTTCCTTTGCAATAAGCACTGCCTTTGCCCGGGTCCCCGCTTTTACCGTGTTGTCGGTGGTAATGTCCCCGAAGGGCATATCCTCCTTCAGTGCGTTTATAATCAGGTCATCCGCGTAAAATTTGTCCTGCATGGCTTCCTCCTGGGGCATTTTGCCTTTCCTAATCAATTTTCTTAATAATGTGCCTCTTCCATTTTTCGTCGTCCGTCCTGTCGAAGTCCGAGCGGAAATGTGCACCGCGGCTCTCTTCCCGCTCCAGCGCAGATTCTATGACCAGCCCGGATAAAAGTGTGATATTCTGCAATTCGCAGTCTGTGATTGACTCATTTTTCATGTTCTGAATTCTCTGAGCATATGACAAAACCTTGTTTAATGCAGTCGACAAGCCCTCTTTATTTCTTATGATTCCCACGTTCGTCGTCATTTCGTTCTGAATATCGGCTATTGAGGCTCTAACATCAAGCTCAATCGGCCTGCGGTCTGTTTTATATGCAAAATCCTCCAGCTTAACGCTCCTGCCGCTGCATATGAGCATTTCCTCCACTTGCAGTGCAATCATGCGCCCAAACACAAGTCCCTCCAGCAGTGAATTGCTGGCCAGCCTGTTTGCTCCGTGTATCCCGTTGCAGGCGGTCTCTCCGCAGGTGTAGAACCCTTTTATATTCGTCCTCCCGTGAATATCGGCGCGAATCCCGCCCATGCAGTAATGCTCTGCAGGCGCCACCGGTATCATATCCTTTGCAATATCGATTCCGTAGCTGAGGCATGTTTTATATATGTTAGGAAACCTGTTTTCGAGATATTCCTTTCCTTTAAAGGTAATATCCACATAAACGCAGTCTGAGCACGTCTTCTTCATTTCTTTGAATATCGCACGAGAAACAACGTCTCTGGGAGCCAGCTCGTTCAAGGAATGATAATCAGGCATGAACCGCTTGCCCTTGATGTTTTTCAGCAGGCCGCCTTCTCCGCGCACCGCTTCTGAGATAAGGAAGCTTTTGTTTTCGGGGTGGTACAGTACCGTTGGGTGGAATTGAATGAATTCCAGGTCCATCAATTCCGCTCCGGCTCGGTATGCCATGCCAACACCGTCTCCTGTAGCCACCTCGGGGTTTGTGGTATTGCTGTATAGCTGCCCGAACCCGCCTGTGGCGCAAATAACGATGTTGGATAAGTATAGCATGAGGCAATCTGCATCCTCGTCATAGGTCAGCACGCCCTTGCATGCGCCGTCCTCGGTAAGCAAGTCTATTACAAAGCATCTTTCGCGTATTTCGATATTCGAATGATGCCTTACTGCTCCAATCAGCTTGTCCAAGACCTCCTTCCCGGTGGTGTCACCGGCATGGATAATTCTGTTCATGCTGTGGGCTGCTTCTCTGCCCAGGGAAAGCTCGTGTTTGGGCGTTTTATCGAAGTTCACTCCAAATTTGCACAGCTGGTCGACGTTCAGCGCTGCTTCATTGACGAGCACTCTGACCGTATCCTGGTCGCACAGGCCTGCACCTGCATAGAGGGTGTCCTTTAGGTGCAGCTCGGGGGAGTCCTTCTTGTCAAGTGATACGGCGATTCCGCCCTGAGCCAGCACGGAATTGCTTATATCAAGCGTTTCCTTTGTCAAAATGGCAATGTCGTACTCCTTCGGAATTTCAAGTGCAGTGTAGACTCCTGCAATTCCGCTTCCAATTATTATAACGTCGTGATATTCCTTCTGAATGTCCCTTGTATCAATGTCTACCAGATATCTATGCCGGTTCAATGATTGCTGATTCACTGGTTTCTCCTTCTTTCACTTTGTCAGTTTCATATATTAATCTCACCTGCAGCCATGCGGTTAATCACACTTGGTGCATGGGTTCGTCTCACCTGCAGGGTGTTCTCAGGTCACCTGTAGCATCCTGTCCAGAGGAAGCCTTGCTTTTTCGCTGATTGCTTCATCCAGTGTGGTATTATATTTCATATCCCGTAGCGCTTCGTATATGCTCTTAAGAGTTGTTTTCTTCATGTTCGGGCAGACAAGCCCGGTTGAAAGCATATAAAACTGCTTGTGAGGATTATCCTTAACTAGCTTATGGAGAATGCCCATTTCTGTTCCGATAATGAATTTATCAGAGTCGCTGGACGCTGCATATTCTATGATTTGCTTTGTGCTTCCCACAAAATCGGCCAGCTCTACTACCTCCGGCCTGCATTCGGGATGAACCAGAAGGATTGCATCCGGGTGCAGCTCCTTTGCCTTTATTGCATCCTCAGCCCTGACTCTGTGGTGAGTCGCACAGAAGCCCTTCCATAAAATAATCTTCTTTTCCGGGACTCCCTGTGCTATATAGGCGCCAAGATTGCAATCGGGAACAAAGAGTATCTCTTCCTGTTCCAGCGACCTTATGACCTTTATTGCATTCGAAGATGTGCAGCAAATATCGCATTCCGCCTTTACCTCGGCAGTGGAGTTGATATAGCAGACCACAGCCGCCTCGGGATGCTTCTTCTTTTCTTCCCTCAATGCTTCGGCAGTCACCATGTCCGCCATGGGGCATCCGGCATCTATTTCGGGAAGCAGGACCGTTTTGTCGGGTGAGAGCAGCTTCGCGCTTTCGGCCATAAAGTTCACCCCGCAAAATACTATTACATCATATGCGGTGCTTGCGCAATATTGGCTTAAGGCAAATGAATCGCCCACAACATCGGCAATTTCCTGTACATCGTCATTTTGATAATAGTGAGCAACGATAACTGCGTTTCTTTCTTCTTTCAATTCTGCAATTTTGCCAACTAACTCCTGCTTATTCATTCTGATCCTCCGCATCAACAACATGGATTCAACTGTATTCTTGCAGTTTTCCACTTCCTAGATTGCATTCTTTAGTACATTTTATTTTAACCTCTACCACCATATTTGTAAAGAGTGAGACAGCCGAGATAGGGGACGAGACAGGGGAACGAGACAGGGGACGGTTCTCTTTCTTTCTGGTCAATGGTACTATGCAGTACTATGTACAAAGCCCCGTGTTTTAATTAACACAGGGCTTCGATATAAATCCGGCAGAGACCTACTTTCCCGGGCCGTTTC
>CAYOKA010000186.1:0-3835 GCA_964404395.1 uncultured Oscillospiraceae bacterium
CCAACAGATTGGCTGCATTTCAAAAGAGAGGGTTCTGATTGCCAATATGTGATATCGTCTTTCCTTTTCATTATCAACAGATTAAAATTTTAGATTAATAAAACTCAGCTTATGTGGAAGCTACAACGAAAATAATGTAGAATAATATTGTCGTTGTTTTAGAAAAGTGGATGGGGATGAAAATGAACGAGGTCAAGGTAAAGGTGCTTGTAGTTGAGGATGAACCGTCAATTAGAAAATTTATTGCAATTAACCTGGAGCGCAGCGGTTTTGATGTGCTTGAAGCGGAAACCGGTGAGAAGGGGCTGGAGATGGCTGCAGCGTACAAGCCGGAGGTAATGGTACTGGATGTCATGCTGCCCGGGATAGACGGTTTTCAGGTGTGTGCCAGACTGCGTGAGGAAATGCCGGAATTAATCATTATCATGCTGACTGCCAGGGGCCAGGATATCGATAAAATAACCGGTCTGGAAATTGGTGCTGACGACTATATGGTCAAGCCGTTCAATCCAAGAGAGCTGACGGCTAGGATTCGAACAGTGCTGCGAAGATCCGAAATCATCAAAACACCGGATGATACGCCGCTGACCTATAAAAATCTCGTGATGGATCTGAAGGCGCAGAAGTTTTTTAAGGGCGATGTGGAGATTGAGCTTACACCAACTGAGTTTGCGGTTTTGAAAATGTTCATGTCCAATGTGGGAAGGGCATTGAGCAGGAATGAAATTTTCAATTCAGTGTGGGGCAAAAATTACTTCGGCGATTTAAAAACGCTGGATGTTTATATACGAAGAATAAGAGAGAAGATTGAAGAAAATCCGTCTAAGCCGCAATATATCGAAACCGTGTGGGGTTTTGGCTACAGGTGGTGTGACAAGGAATAAATGCTGAAGCCGGGAGAATATTGGAATGGTACTGAGTATCAGGAAAAAGATAGCCTTTGGCTTTATATTTATCATAATTTTGACGGTAGTAGTTTTGGAAGCCTTAATTATCAATATTGTACGCAATAATTATTACAATAATCTGGAGGCAAACCTGCACAACCAGCTAAAAATTTCCTGTGAGCTGTACTCACGGTATTTTTCTGATGCCTCCTTGCAGGATAATGTGCTCAATAATGTGGATACCTTCTGGAAACAAACTAATGCTCAGGTGCAGATTATCGACACGGAGGGAAAGGTTCTTATGGATTCCATTGGATATATGCCCGGGGAAGACGAGCGCCTGCCTGATGTCGAGGAAGCTTTGGAAAAGGGGAAGGGTACATGGGTGGGTAAGGTGTCCTATGACAACAGTGGCGTTATGGCTGTTTCAAGTACTCTGCACTCTGACGGAGACATAGCCGGTGTGCTTCGTTTCATTAGTTCACTCAGAGTGGTCAATGAGGATGTGGCGGCTGTAAGCAGGTTGTTCATGATCATAGGGTTGGTTGTTACGGCTGTATCTGTTATTCTTAGCTTTTTCCTTTCCGACACAATCATCAATCCGCTCAAAAGGGTTACAGGGGTAGCTGCCAGAATGGCATCGGGGGATTTTCAAGTTCGAAGCAAAAAGGTATACAATGATGAAATTGGCAGGCTGTCTGATACTCTTAATTATATGGCGGATGAGATTGAGAAAAGAGATAAATTAAAGAATGATTTTATTTCTTCCATTTCCCACGAGCTTCGGACGCCTCTGACATCAATCAAGGGTTGGGCTGTTACGCTGATGGAGCTGGGGCAGGAAAATGGACAGTGTGCCGCCGGATTTGAAGAGGATGGACAAGGCAGCGTACAGGAAGATGTGAGAAGCGGCGGTGCACTAAACAATATGCAGGGTGATAGCTGTGAGAACGGACAAAGCGATGGACATGAAGAGGGCGGGCATGGTGTTGTCCATGAGGATAGAGAGCTTTTTGAAACCGGCCTTGATATTATTGAAAAGGAGTGTGACCGGCTGACGGCCATGGTTGAGGAGTTGCTGGATTTTTCAAGACTCGTTTCCGACAAGCTCAGCATCAAAAAAGAGCCGGTGCAGCTTGAAGAATTTGTTGATACTGTCGGCAGACAGCTGGCTCCAAGAGCGGCAAGGGATGGCCTGCATTTTAGTGTAGAGGTGGAAGGTGAGCTGCCGGATATAATCACGGATGGAAACCGACTTAAACAGGTCATTATCAATGTCTTGGATAATGCCTTCAGGTTTACGCCCCCGGGGGGGAATGTGTTCTTTAACGTGGCTATAAGCGGTGGAGAGGTAATTTTTGCTATTGTTGATACAGGCTGTGGGATACCAACAGATGAGATGCCCTACATTAAGGAAAAGTTTTATAAAGGAAAGAATAGCAAATTGGGCAACGGCATTGGCCTATCCATTTGCGATGAAATTATCAGGATGATGAACGGCAGCTTTTCGGTATACAGTGCAGAAGGCAACGGTACAAAGGTAGTAATTCGTATTCCCGCGGTTACGGAGGGCGATGTGGCATGATGCGAAGAAAAATTCAGATACTGATTGCGTTTACATTAATGTTGACAGTCTTTTCAGGATGCTCAATGGAAACTATGAACAATGAGGACCGAATTGACCAGCCCTCTAATTTGTCCATGCCTATGACCGGCAAGTGGATAATTGGGGAATGTCTACAATCAGAGAAGGAGGAGGCACCCATACAGACAGGTAGCAAGCCGGTTGGAGAGACAATCACCTTTGGCGAGGATAAGCTGGTGTATTCCGACAATTATTACAGCAATGTCAGCTACAAGATTAAGAGAGTCAACGTGGGCGAGTACTTTTTGCACAAAAATTCAGGTGTTCCTGAGAAATTCAATTTCAACAAAGACGAGGTATTTGTAGTAATGGTCTACTCCGATGATAATTTTCTCATGGAATTTATCAGTGACTCAGAAGGGAAGGTCGTAGTTTCAATCGATGACAACTACTATCGCATGAGAAGGATATCAGATGAAGTGCCTGACATTCAGGTTGAACCTGAAGGGACAGTCCAAAACGCCGAAAATGAACAGACGGATCATGTGAATCAGATGCTGAGCTCCGGGCTGTTACTGGGGGTACGAGTTTCTGTGGCTACAGATGATGGGTTGGGGGATTACATGTACGGGACCTATTGGATATCCGCTATTGACGGCGAGCCGCGCCCTGTGCTATATACCGGGGATATTTATCTGCCGAGAATGGATGGGTTTTGGAAGGTCAAAGTAGAGAAAAAATTGGGCGAGGAAGGTACGGAGGATAGTTTGGTTGCCACAAGGGTAACAAGTTCTGAAAAAAGCGTGATATCAAAAGACTTCGTGAACTTGGCAGATACAATTGAAACCAAGCTGCGCAGAGGAATAGTATATATTGGCAATGATTATGTGTGCGTAGAAAACACCATTTATGATACCCGGGGAGCTCTTGAAGAAGCAGAGGCAGGGAGCGCAGGCTCAGGGGCGGGGAAAGCATACACAAAGGCAGATATGGCAGAAACAACCGGAAGAGCTGAAAAGACATTAAGAACGCTGCCCATTGATAATATGGCCTCTGTCGATGGCATAACAATATCTGATCTTGCCGGAGATAATGGAAGGATGGCTATAGAAAGCGCAATATCCGATCTGATGAAAAACTCAGGAAATAGCATGATAGTGAATATTGATGAGGAATCACAGAGCAAAAATTTTGCGCTTTACAGAAAGACGGGGCATTGGTTTTTGAAAGGTCGAATTGACATAGACAAGCAAGGGCTGCTTCCCCACATGGATTTTAATCTCAACCTGATACCTCCATCCAACATGGTCGCCTATGATGCTTTGCAAATTCCATGGAAGGAAGTGAAGGATAAGCTCCCTCA
>CAYOKA010000187.1:0-3794 GCA_964404395.1 uncultured Oscillospiraceae bacterium
CGAAAGTATCTTGAACGGTATTTGCTTGACGGGCGGCTTGAAATCAGCAACAACCACGCCGAAAGAACGATACGCCCGTTTGTGATGGGTCGGAAAAACTGGCTTTTCTCTAATACTCCGAACGGTGCGCGTGCCAGTGCCGCCTACTACAGCCTGATAGTATCGGCCAGAGAAAATGACCTGAATGATCCTACCTTCTATATTAATTATTTTGACTAATATTCAGCTCCCCGCGAAGAACAACATCTTTTCCCCTCTGTCCCAGGGTTCCCATATTCCGATGTCCCAGTCATAGTCATCGTCTCCCACTGCCTCTGCCTGGCTCACTCCGGGCGCCTTGTTTTTTATATAGCCCTCACCCAAATCGGTCATGGCCTCGCTTGCGGAATAATCATCGTTGTTGAATTTCTCGCGGATAATATCGCCCACGCCTACGATATCTCCGACTCCCGGGATTCCTCCGACGATTTTTTTCGCATCCCTCCTGTCCTGGGCTATTTCTCCCGGGTCCTCTTCCCAGCGCTTCGCCTTTTCCCAGGCCTCTTGCGCTTCCTGCAAATCAAGTTCTGAGATTTTCATATGCTTCAGCGTTTCCTTAATCAGTTCGTTGAGCTTGTCTTCATCCAATGCGGGTTGGATTTTGCCGTACATATTTAAATCGCCGAAGGAAAAAATCACCGTCTTCGCTTTCCGCGAACTCAGGCGCACCCGGGCAGGATCGACGCCCCCCACCAGCTTGGCCTCGGCCGGCTGGACAAAAACCCCGGACATCACCATAGCCGTCAACAAGAAGCACAGCAGCCTTTTTAAAGGTCTTTTTATTTGTTTCATTGCTGTTCACCCGCCTTGTTCAATGCGTCCGCCAGCTCGGCTAAACCCTTGTTCTCCGGATCCACGTATAAGCCCTCGTTTACGTAGTAAAACATCATATCGGTATCGCCCATATACAGGCACAACAAGGCGCAGGCTCCGAAATTATCCCCGTCAAAGGGGTCGGCTGCGAGAGCCGCCTCATAATGGCACAGCGCCCCGAAATAATCCGTCCCGTCCGCATCCAGGGCCGCTAGTCCCAGCGAACGCAGATAGACGTCATATCGGCAATGACAGACAGTTCCTCTCCCAAAGCGGCAATAAATCTGGGATTAGCGCAGGCCTTTTCGTAGCATTCGTTCGCCTCGGCCTCTTTGCCCTGAGCCTTTAAGGCGAGGCTCTCAAAGAACCAGGGATAGGGCGAGGCGTAATTGAGCGCGGCGATGGCATCCCAGTCGGTCAATCGCCCACCCGCCGATTCATCTTCAGCGCCGCTGCCGGGCGCAGCCCCCCCGTCCTTCAGGTGAATCAGCCAGTCAACGTAAAGCCGCATTGAGGAAACTGACGCGGCCGCCAGACCGTATTCAAAATCGGCCTGCAGCAGATAGCCCAATTCCCTATATTTGTCTCCGATTTCACTGTACTTTTCAAATCCCGAAATAAATCCGTCCATACCGGCGGCTGGGGCATCCCGGCCTGCACAGCCCAAGAGGGGTGCAAACACTGTCACAGACAGCAAGAACATGAATATCCTTTTTTTCATACTTATCACCTTCCCTCGATATCAGCCGTCCTCTGCTTCATTTTCCATAAGTGTCTGCAGTCTGTAAATATCCTTCTTTCCATCCGCACTCCGGTGATAATATAATATTAATATTCTGAATGCTAAGATAGGTCGGATGTGCTTGTAATTAGTAAGGATAGTGCTGTTTTATTACAAAGCCGGGCCTTCTTACATACGAAAGCCCGGTTTTTTCTTCACTTTTCTTTATTTCGAAGCAATAGATTTTCCGAAATTGGACGAAAAAACGGCATAGCTGCAATTCACGGCTATGCCGGATTTTTCAGGGATAAAAATCCCTATATGAGGACGGCCTTAGGCGGGTTTCTTTTGTTTTTTAACTGAACCATGGGTAAGGTTGTAAAATATCCATATAAAAGAACTGTGTGAAAATTGATGCTAATAAAATCTTGACAATAGTATAGACTAAAGTATATATTATTAATGAGGTGATTAGAAATGGAAACTGCAAAATTATTTCTCAATGGCCAGAGTCAAGCTGTCCGGTTACCGAAAGAATACCGTTTTTCTGGTAACGAAGTATTTATTCGAAAAATAGGTAACGCTGTTATGTTGTTTCCAAAAGAGAGTGCATGGGAAACCTTTCTTAACGGCCTTAACAGTTTTACCGAGGATTTCTTTTCAGACGGGCGTAATCAGGGTGTTCAAGCACCTAGGGAGACGCTATGAAATACATGCTGGATACAAATATATGTGTATATCTAATAAAGAAAAAACCAGAAAATGTGCTCAGAAATCTCCATTCGAGCATGAATGACGGTGTTACTATTTCTGCAATTACTCTTGCAGAACTCATGCATGGCGTAGAAGCAAGTGAATACCCGGGGAAAAACGCAATTGCGTTAAATCAATTTTTGTCAATTGTGGACATCTTGCCATTTGATGATGAAGCAGCTGTAGAATACGGGAAAATTTGCGCAATATTACGGCGGAAAGGAGCTCCGATTGGAGCTATGGATATGCTGATTGCAGCACATGCGAAAGCTAAAGGACTTATTATCGTCACTAATAATGTCCGTGAATTTGAGCGAGTTGAAGGACTTGTGCTCGAGAATTGGGTCAATGCATGAAAGTCAGCAGAGCCTTTAGCCCCCCCTTTGTTTTTCCGAAAGTCTGAGCTTGTGCCGGATTCATTCCGGCATAAGCGTTTAGCTTTAATCGAATAATCACCTTATTTCGTGGTAACCCCAATATCAGTCGGTTTAAGTATTTTCCACTCTTCTGTATCCAGCCAGTCAAAGTCTCCCTCGCGGCGTGTGCGGTCGTTGAGCCCCCAGCCCAAAATCCTGCCATCATTCATTAATGCAAAGGCGTTTTGATCGGTGGCACTGATTTCAGCCACTCCATCCAGTATTTTCACCGGGCTTGACAGATATCCAGGGGTTAGTTTTCCTATTCCGCATTTTCCGTAAGTGTTATCCCCATAAGCCCATACGGTTCCGTCATTCTTCAGGGCTATCAGGAATCCTTCGCCCGGAGACACTTCCCTGACATTGTCCATAATTTTAGTTGGCAGGAGCAGGTTTTGTTTTAAACCGGAATTGGTTTCATGCGCTTGCCATACCCAAAGGCTGTTATCACTTTTGATTATACAGCATAGCGAGTGGCTTGCTTCAATCTTTTTTGCCCCGTTCATCACCTTGATTGGGGTTTTTCTTCCCGGAGTCATTCCGCCATCTCCGCAGTTCCCTTCTCCCCAGGTCCATACACTGCCGTCGGTCTTCAGAACCATTATCAGACCGTCATTATAATAGTCTAAACTTGCGCTTTGGACCGCATCCACAACATTATCCATTACCTTTTCGGGCACAAGCCTGTCGGATTCAGGTTGTTCCAAGACAGAAAAGACTGGGCCTGAAAATCCCCAAATCCACAAAGTGTTGTCGGTTTTCACCGCAATACCGTTTTGGCCGATGTTGGCAGTCCTCACATTATCCAGAATTTTTGTCGGAGGATAATCGCCATACAGGTAAGCCTCACCATTCCCAAGAAGGGAAGAATCGTTTGCTCCGTACGACCAGAGGCTTTTATCGGATTTCAAAACATAGTAATTAGTGGATTGCGTACCAAGGCAATAACCATCCTGGTCAATCATTGTCCATGTTGCATCTGCTTTAACCGGTTTCCAACCATATGCACCCTGAACTGCTCCGATATATAAATTATTGCCAAAGCCCCAGAG
>CAYOKA010000188.1:0-3666 GCA_964404395.1 uncultured Oscillospiraceae bacterium
ATCAATCTTAAGAATGGTACTGCTTTTCTTAAAAAGCCCAACAATAACTGATTCAAATGTATGATTATGTAAACGAATATAGAAATATATTCCAATATTGTCCCCATTACTTGCAAAATCAAGCACTGGACTGATATTGAGCTCATCTAAACAGCAAATAAATGTTTAGCACGTTTTATCAAATGCTCGTGGCGCGATACACACAAAACGCGTAAGGAAGGCGCTAAAGCGCCCGCAGCGTATTTTGCTTTGCAAAAACGCGGTTTGGCGCACAATTCGCGCAAGCGCTCATTGAATGTAAATTTGCACAAACGAAGCTCGATAGTTTTTACTCATCAAGCAGTAAAAGGAAATATTTACCCTTGATTATCTGCTTAATGTAATGTAAAATTATCATCAGGTAATATTATCAGGTGATAAATCATATCCTAAAACGTATAGATGTGGATAATTGGGGGGAGTAGCATGAAGAAAGGAATTGACTTATCTGAAAAGAGCGGAAGAAGAGTAGTGACCGGTCTGGGATACTATGATCCCAGGGCTGTCAAGGACCTTAGGGAGCTGGTGAAGAAGAGCGCTCAAACATATGGGGATGCTATCGGCTTCAAGTTTAAGGATTCTGAAGGAAGAATCACAGGGAAAACATATATCGAATTCGACAGGGATATTGACTCCTTGGGCACAATGCTAATCTCAATAGGCTTAAAGGACGCTAAGATCGCAATTATCGGCGAGAACAGATATGAGTGGGGAGTATGCTATTTTTCTATTACTAACGGAACGGGAGTTGCGGTGCCCCTTGACAAATATCTTCCCCAGAACGAGGTGGAATACCTGTCCCAAAGGGGTGGAATTGGGGCTATCTTTTACAGCCCGGCTTTTCATGAAATGATGACTTTGATGGCTAAGACCTGTAAGGGGATCAAATACTATATCTGCATGGAGAAAAGGTCGGATTTGCCCTGCGAAGATCCCCGCTTTTTAAACCTGCCGGATTTTATCGCCCAGGGAAGAGCAATGGTAGACTCCGGTGACAGAGCATTTACGGAGGCCGTAATAGACACGCAGAAAATGTCTATCCTGCTATTTACATCAGGCACGACAAGCATATCAAAGGGGGTAATGCTGTCCCATTCTAATGTTGTAAGCAATGTTGCCAGTATATCTACGATTATTATGGCGGGACCGGGGGATGTTCATCTTTCGCTGCTTCCGCTTCATCATACATTTGAAAATACGATTGGGCTGTTGTTTATGGTGCATAGCGGGGTTTGCATTGCCTACTGTGATGGAATAAGGTTTATAGCGCAAAACCTGCGAGAATATGGGGTGACATTGCTGGTAGCCGTTCCTGCCATATTGGAATCCATGTACAAAAAATTGCAGGAGGGTATAGACAAATCAGGCAAGGCCGAATTGATCGGGATTCTCACCAAAGTATCGGAGTTCTTGCGTATCTTTGGCATTGACCTGAGACGAAGGATATTTAAAAGTGTCTTTGAAAAGCTGGGACCGGACTTGAGGCTTGCCGTTTCGGGTGCTGCTGCGCTGGATCCGGCAGTGATCACTGGATTTGAGAAGATGGGGCTGGTACTGATAGAGGGCTATGGCCTTACTGAGACCTCACCGGTTATATCCGCATCAAACGATTTTGTTAATGTACCGAGCACAGTAGGGTACCCTCTTGCTGGAATTGAAGTGGCAATTGATGGCCCGGATGAAAATGGGATGGGTGAAATTATTACCCGAGGCGGCAATGTAATGCTGGGATACTTTGAAGCTCCGGATGCGACGGCGGAGGTTATCGACCAGAAGGGCTGGTTCAGAACCGGCGATCTTGGCATCATAGACGAGAAGGGATTTTTAAGGATTACCGGCCGTGCCAAATCAATGATTGTATTTACCAACGGTAAAAAGGCTTTTCCGGAGGAGTATGAAGTACTGCTAAACAAGATTCCGGGAGTCAAGGATTCCTTCGCCTGGGGGAACAAGGCGGCAGACGGAGATATTCAGGTGTGCGCGAAGTTGGTAATCGACTGGGAGAGCTTGCCCGCTGACAAGGACAAGAAGGGGGACGACAATGAGGGGGACGGTTCTCCCAAGGGGGACGGTTCTGCCAAAGGAGCTGGTATGCTTTCTGAAAGCGAATTGGCATCCTACTTCGGAGCGGCTATAAGAGAAATAAACAAAACCCTTCCCAAGTATAAAATCATACGGTATTTTGTCATGACAGACGAAGAGCTCGTCAAGACAACCAAGATGACGATTAAAAGGCCGGTTGAGCATGAGAAGATAATGAAACTATTGGACGATGCAGGAATTGAAATGAGGAAGGCCTCGGGAAGAATCATTGAGGAGCTTATATAGTCTTGAAATTAATGGCATAGCAAATGAAGACAAACAAGGATTGAATACCGTATTATATATGGTGTTCGATTTTTGTTATGGCCATATGCGCAGCATATCGGCTAAAATTGAAGGGGCTCGATGCTCCGAAATTTTTGTTTTTTGGGAGAGGTATATATGGATAGAAATAGTCTGATTGAGTTGAAAAACAAATTGGCGGGGTTACCCGTATTACAGGAGCGCCTGCAGAGGTTGAAAGCGCTGATTAATGAGACTGATGACCAAGTAAACTCCTTATTGAGAAAGTATGAAGAGGAATCGCTGGATGTGGAGAAGATACAAAAGGACTCCCTGTCGACGACAATATTAAAGCTTGTGGGGAAATATGAGGATAGGGTCGATAAAGAGACCCAGGAAATGCTTCATGCAAAGATGGAATATGATACGGCCGTTCACAGGATGGAGGAGTTGAAGAAAGAACGGGGTGAGCTAAGCAATCGCATTGCAGACCTGACTAGGGATAAACGCATTTTCGAGGATGAACTGCAAAGGCGTGAAGAGCTTATTAAGTCTCAAATCACCGGGGAAGCATCTGAGGAGTATAGGAAGCTTGAGGCTCACCAGGATTATCTTCTTAAGCAGCTTACAGAAACTGAAGAAGCCTTACGGGCCGCAAAGAAAGCGCTCGACACAGCGAGCAGGGCAAAAGAGTCGCTGGATAGCGCTGAGAGCTGGGCAACCTATGATATGTGGTTTGGTGATGGGATATTCAGCTATTTAGCAAAGTACGACCATATTGATAGTTCTCAATCATATTTTGATGCACTGAGCTCACAAATAAGAAATTTGCAGAAGGAGCTTAAGGATATCAATCTGTCCGCTGATTTTTTCCCATCGCAGATTGATTCTACCACAAGGGCGATTGACTTCTGGTTTGACAACATATTTACGGACATGAGGGTTCGTGATCAGATTCGAGGTAATCAAGAGCAGATAAGAAGCCTCTATGGCAAAATAAATCGCGTTATTGATAAGCTGGAAGGGTTGAAATCAAGTATCAGCTATCAGGTTAAGGATAGCGAAAGAAAGATGGATGAGCTACTCATTTCCTATTAGGCGCCTATAGAAGTACCATTTCATTATTCCCCGGGTATTGACAAAAACATACAGCATGATATTGTAGTATTAGCTGTCATTTTAGCTAAACTTATAGCTAATATTACAGCTAATATTAATACTGACAAAGCCGATGAGGATGTGATAGCGTGATAGTCAGATCAACAGATATTAAAAATAGCTTCGGGAAATACCTTAAGCTGC